>JAAYJU010000213.1 GCA_012522735.1 Clostridiales bacterium
TAAGGATGTCGCTAATCAAGTATATATGACTGGTCCTGCTGTAACTGTTTTTGAAGGAATCAGTTCAGCGTAGCTGAACTTTTGGAAAAAGCAGAGCTTTTTCTCAACTAATAATCAAAGATAATGTAAGAAGGAGAATATATGATTTATCCAGCTAATTTAGAAAAAGGCTTTAATATTGGTGTAACTGCAACCTCTTCAGGCTATGAGGATGAGGTTGATTTTAAAAGGCTTGATAATGCTATAAAGAATTTTGAAGCACGAGGCTATCTCGTTATTACAACACCTAATGTAAGAAAGGTTGATAAGAAGGGGAGAAGCTCTGACGCCTTAACGCGGGCTAAGGAATTATCAGAACTTATAAAGGATCCTAAGATAAGAGTTATCGTTGCTGCAAGCGGCGGAGATTATCTGGTGGAAATGCTGCCTTTCGTGGATTATAAAGCAATATCTGATAATCCAAAATGGATACAGGGATTTTCAGATACAACGGGCTTAACATTTACAATAACTACAAATCTTGATATTGCTACAATATACTCATATAATTTTGGTACATTTGGTATGGAGAATTGGCACCCTTCTCTTTCGGACAACCTACTTATACTTGAGGGTAATAAGAACAGTCAAAATAGCTTTGACATGTACCAGGATGGTTATTATGAAAGAATAACCGGTTTTGAAGAATTTGTCTTGGAGAAGGAAGTAGAATGGAGAAATATATATCCTAAAGCTTATAATGATGATAGTCAAGCAATCAATATACAAGGAAGACTATTGGGAGGATGCTTAGATGTCCTTCTTAATCTTGTGGGAACCAGATTTGATAAAACCGTAGAATTTATTGAAAGATATAAAGAGGATGGGATCCTGTGGTTTTTAGAAAGCTATAGTCTAGGTAGTGAGAGTATGGTACGTGGACTTTGGCAGCTTAAGGAGGCCGGCTGGTTTAAATATGCAAAAGGCTTTATATTTGGACGCCCGGCTATGTACAATACAGATTATGAGATATCCTATGAAGAGGCCATAAATTCGGTATTAGGAGAGCTTGGATTGCCGATAATCCTTGAGGCAGATATTGGTCATAAGCCACCGCAATTTTCAATGATTAATGGTGCTATGGCGACTATAGAAAGTAAGAATAAAAAAGGAACAATTATTTTTGAAAGAAGGTAGCAGTTTCTTATGAGGATAAAGCCAGATAAGAACATATTATTTCCTATGCTTTTTTTTATAGGAACTCTTATTTATCTTGAACTAGTAAATCATTTATATACTTATAATAACCTAGACGGAAAAACAATCTATCCGATTCTGTTTGCTATCCCTATGGGTATATTTTTCACTATTCTTTCAGGTGTTTTTAACCGATACGGCAATATGATAATCATGTGGCTTATAACTTCATTTTCATGCTTAATATTTGGATTACAGCTGGTTTATTATAGAGTATTTAAGGTATATTTTTCTTTTCGGACTCTTGGGATGGTAAGAGATGTTATATCGGAATTTGGGAACGATGTAAATAATGCCATTAGTTCTAACATTGTTCCTATAATTTTGGTTTTATTTCCCCTGGTGGGTCTCTACTTTCTTCTTAAGAATGTCTTTTTATGTGAGAAAAGAAAGCCAAGGCATCAGTCTTATCTGCTTATTGGTGCACTTAGCTTTCATTTGCTTGCACTACTTTTTCTGCCCCTATACGGTAAGGCAGATTATACACCCTATGACCTTTATTACCATAGCAAGGTTCCTGAGCTGAGCGGGCAGCAGCTGGGCATTATTACCTTAACAAGAAATGATTTATCAGGGCTACTTAGAGAGAATGATGAAGTTATACTAGTGGATAATGATAATCTTATATTCATGGATGAGTTGGATTCAGAAGAATCCATACCAACTGTAAAACCTCAGCCAACTAAGAAGCCTGAGTCTATAGAACAGGATATTTCAAAGGAAGAGCCGACTAATATACCCACAGCAATACCAACCCCAATACCCGATAGATCACCGAATATTATGAACATAGATTTTGAAGAATTAGCAAAGAACGAGGACAATCAAGCAATAAAAACTCTTCATTCTTATTTTGCATCTATTCCACCTACAAATAAGAATGAGTATACAGGAATGTTTAAGGGCTACAACCTTATATTAATAACGGCAGAGGGCTTTTCAACTTATGCAGTCCATAAGGAAGTAACGCCCACCTTATACAAGCTCACAAATGAAGGGTTTATATTCAATAACTTTTATACAGCCCTTTGGCAAACAAGTACCAGTGATGGAGAGTATGTAGCACTAACAGGCCTTATACCTGTTGGAAGCAGGAGTATGTACATCTCACGTAATAATCTCTTGCCATTTACCTTGGGCCACCAATTTAATCTTATGGGTATGGAAAGTAAGGCATACCATAATCACTCCTATACCTATTATGAGAGAAATGAAACCCATCCTAACCTTGGATATATCTTTACTGGCAAGGGAAACGGTCTTGAATTGGATTCTGATGTATGGCCTGCTTCTGATTTGGAAATGATAGAGTATACCGTAGACGAATATATTAATGAAGATCCATTTCATATATATTATCTGACTGTTAGTGGGCATATGAATTATTCATTTGTAGGTAATAGTATGTCCTTTAAGAATAGGGATCTGGTTAAGGATTTGCCCTATTCCTCAGATGCAAGGGCATATATAGCATGTCAAATTGAGCTTGATAGGGCACTAGAGGAACTGATTAAGAGATTAAATGAAGCCGGTATAGCAGAAAAGACCGTGATAGCATTAAGCTCCGATCATTACCCATATGGTTGGGAGAAGGAAAAGCTTGATGAGCTTGCAGGTCATGAGGTAGATACAGATTTTGAAATTTACCGTAATCATTTTATCTTGTGGAATCCAGGTATGGAAACCAATATTATTATAGATGAGCCTGCTTCCAGTCTGGATATTTTACCGACCCTAAGCAATCTATTTGGCCTAACCTATGATTCTAGGCTAATGATGGGAAGAGATATCCTTTCTGACAGTGACCCCTTGGTTATTCTAAGTAACAGAAGCTTTATTACAGACAAGCTTATGTATAATTCATCAACAGGAGAGTCCATATATTTGACAGATGAAGAGCTTCATTCTGACTATGTCAAAAATATAAATGCTATTATAAAAAATAAATTCACAGTATCAGGCTCTATGTCAAAGATGGACTACTATAGATATGTATTTCCAAACTATCCTGAGGGGTTTTTGACTGAATAATTTTTCTTTATGGCGGGTATATAAATAAGTAGATTCACAAAACAGAAATTAGATTTATATTTTATTACAGAGGTAGATTGATAATGAAGATAACAAAAGAAAGATTTAATAATATAGCGGATATGGTCAAGCTAAGCTTAATAAAGGAAGAAGAGACTAAGCTCAATAAGGACTTGAATCAATTACTTGACTTTATTGAAACCATGAATGAGATTGATACGGATGACGTGGTGCCGATGGATTACGTTCATTCATTAAGAAATGTATACCGCGAGGATATCGCGACTGATTTAAGCACAAAAGAGGAAGAGCATGCTAATGCACCTGATTTTATGGATGGCTATTATGTGGTTCCTCGTATACTGGAGTAGAATGGAGACTATAATGAAAGAAGTAACAAGAATGTCGGCCTTGACCCTAGCAAGGAAAATAAAAAATCGAGAGTTGTCTGTGGAGGAAGTGACAGAAGCTCAGCTTCAAGTAATAAAAGAGAGAGAACCCATCTATAACAGCTATATAACCATTACAGAGAATGAAGCTAAAGAGCAGGCAAAAGCTGTACAAAGACAAATCGACGATGGTGAGTTTAAGAACTCACCTCTAGCAGGGGTTCCTGTTGCAATAAAGGATAATATTTGTACTAAAGGAGTAAAAACTACCTGTGCATCAAAAATGCTGGCAGATTTTATTCCTTCATATAATGCTACAGTTACCGAAAGATTAAGAGATGCAGGAGCTATACTTATAGGAAAGGTTAATTTAGATGAATTCGCCATGGGTGGTACGACAAAAACATCGTATTTTGGACCATCTAAAAATCCCTGGAATCCTGATTATACACCCGGAGGATCTAGCGGAGGCTCATCGGCTGCTGTCGCCGCAGAGGAGGCCTTTGTATCTCTGGGCTCTGATACCGGAGGATCTATCAGACAGCCGGCGGCATATTGTGGCTTAGTTGGATTTAAGCCTACCTATGGAACGGTTTCAAGATATGGACTTATACCATTGGCGTCATCCCTTGACCAGATAGGACCATTAGGCAGGAATATCTCTGATTGTGTATCGGTCCTTGAAGCAATATCTGGATATGACCCCAAGGATTCAACCGTGGTAAAGCAGGAAAAGTATGCCTATAGTCAGGCTCTTGTGGATGATGTATCAAATATGAGGATAGGTATTCCAAAGCTATATCTGGATGAGGATTTGAATGAAGATATAAGAAGCTGTTTTATGGGAGCATTAAAAACATTTGAAGATATGGGAGCTAAGCTAGAAATATTTGATATAAATGAGATAATGTATAGCTTACAGGCATATTATGTTATTTCATGTGCAGAAGCCTCTTCAAATTTATCAAGATATGACGGAGTCAGGTACGGTCATCGAACAGCTGATTATGATAGCCTTGATGAATTATATAAGAATTCAAGAGGAGAGGGCTTTGGTTATGAGGTTAAAAGAAGGATTATGCTGGGAGCATATATGATTAGCTCGGGTAATTATGAGACCTATTATAATAAGGCTAGAAGAATACGGTCTGCTATCAGCAGAGCATATGAAAAGGCATTTGACAAATATGATGTCCTACTAAGCCCGGAATCCTTAAATACAGCACCTCTGCTAAGCAGCGATTCCTCACAGACACATAAAAAGCATAAATCAGAGATGCTTAATTGCTCTGTCAATTTAGCAGGCCTTCCTGCTGTAAGTATTCCCTGTGGAAAAGACAGAAAGGGGCTTCCTATAGGGTTGCAGCTTATTGGAAATAAATTTGGCGAGAAAAACATAATTCAGGCTGCATACTCCTTTGAACAGACTAAGCCATACGAGAGACCGAAAGTGAGGTAAGAACGGATGAAGAGATACGAAACGGTTATCGGTCTTGAAGTCCATGTGGAATTGTCTACTGACTCTAAGATCTTTTGTGACTGCTCTACTAGATTCGGTGAGAAACCAAATGCAAATACCTGTCCTATATGTATGGGAATGCCGGGAGCCCTTCCCATACTAAATAAAAAGGTAGTGGATTACGCTATATCTACGGGACTTGCTCTTAATTGTACCATAGTAAAGAATTGCATGTTTGACAGGAAGAATTACTTTTACCCTGATCTACCTAAGGCATATCAGATTTCACAGCTATATTTTCCTATAGCTAGACAGGGAAGAGTTACTTTTAATACAAGGGATGGAAATAAGTCTATAGGTATTCATGAGCTTCATATAGAGGAGGATGCAGGAAAGTTGCTCCATGATTCAGATAAGAAGGTTACGCTTGTGGACTATAACCGCTCGGGTGTTCCGCTGATCGAAATTGTAAGTGAACCTGATATGAGATCGGCAGATGAGGTAGTGGCATATTTGGATAAGCTAAGTTCAATGCTTAGCTACATGGGAGTGTCTGATTGCAAGATGCAGGAAGGATCCATGAGAGTGGATATAAACATTTCTGTACGTGAACTTGGTGATACAAGGCTTGGTAGCAGAACAGAGATAAAGAATATGAATTCCTTTAAGGCTATAAGAAGAGCAATCGAAGGAGAGAGTAAGAGACAGATTGATATTTTAATTGACGGGGGGCAAATTCTAGATGAAACTAGGAGATGGGATGATGATAAGAATAAAAGCATACGAATGAGATCAAAGGAGGAGGCGCAGGATTATCGGTATTTTCCTGAACAGGATATAGCACCTATTGAGATTCCTAATGAGTGGATACATAAGCTTCATAGGTTACTCCCAGAGTTTCGTGATGAGAAAATAATTCGGTTTCAAAAGGATTACGGCATATCAGAATATGATGCAAGGGTACTTACTTCTTCAAAGGAAATAGCTGATTTATTCGAGGATACAAGCAAGCTATATAATTTACCAAGGGAAGTATCTAACTTGCTGATGGTTGAAGGGATGCGTATACTGAAGGATAATTATTTAGATCCCGAGGACTTGCGCCTTACCCCCGAAAGCTTATCAAAATTAATTGGAATGATAGATAGAGGAGAAATCAATCGTACAAAGGCCAAGGCTGTATTTGAAGAAATGTGCTTAAAGGGCGTAGACCCTGAGGATTATATGAAAAGATATGGACTTGAAATAATAAACGATGATAAAAAGCTTCGTTTGGTTGCATTGAAGGTTCTTGAAGATAACCCTCAATCTGTATCAGATTATAAGAAAGGCAAGACAAAAGCCTTTGGTAACCTTGTTGGACAAACTATGAAGGCTATGAATGGGAAGGCAGATCCTTCCTTAGTAAATACAATACTTAAAGAGCTAATATAGTAATATATTGTTATTTCTCTTTTGTTATTTTATAATATTATAGATAGCATATTGAAAAATAAGAGAGCACAGCAGTAATAGAGAAAATAATCGGAGGTTGTACAGTGGAAGAAAAAAGAAGGGCAAAAAGGATGCCTATTAAGCTATCCTTAGAAATCAGCGATTTATACAAGCAGGATCATGTGCATGTCATCAATATTAATGCACCTATTGAGGTAATAAATATTTCCAAGTCTGGAATTGGGTTTAACTCAGAAAGCATACTTCCAGTAGGATATTATTTCAATGCCAGTATAAATCTTGGTGAAAAAGAGACTCTCCATAGTGTAATTAAAATAATTAGAAGCCAGCCTTTAGAAGATAGACTTACCATGTATGGATGCGAATTTGTTGGAATGGCAGAAATACTTTCCTTCATTTTTGATGCTTATGAGTATAAGCTTGTGGATGAGGATTAGGATTAGTTTATTATGCCCTTATATCAAAGGAATATCGATGTGTATTTGAACTTGGTGCATCATCTTGCAAAATATCAGCAATAAAATCAGGCTTACTATCAGATATCTGCGTCTTAGCTTGAAGTTGATATCCCTTGTCCTTTAATGTATCAATAAGCTCATGAAGATACTTAGCTATTAATTGTTCTGATGATTTCTCCAGATAAAAAACCGCATTAAGCTGACGATTAATCATAGACATATGAATATCCATGGAGCCAAGATTAGTCATTTCCAGGTGAAGCAAAACATTAAGCTTCTCTGTATCAGTATACTTTTGGTTTTTGCGTGTAAATACATATAAATCTCCATGGATATCTTGCTCCTTAAACCTTATAGGTAGCTGGAGATATAAAAATAATTCATTTAGTTCCTTCATAAACTGCAGATTGTCCTGCAGTTTATTTATTGATGATTTCACATCCGATGACATTATAAAGCTATCGGTCAGCTTATTCAGACTCTCCATATCCCTATCAAGACGTTTAAAGAATTCCTTAACCTTATTATCCTTGGGAAGATCACCCGGGCTTAGGGTCCATCTTTGATGAAGAGTCTCTGTTAGTATTTCACTGTAAGAATCGGATTTGAGTAAATGCACAAGCTTCTCTCTATCAGTCTCAGAAATTTGCGAGGATATATCGATAAAGGCTTCGAATATATGGAAAGGAAGCATACCGCTTTCTGAAAAAAGCGGTAAGGATTCGTGGTCGTATATATCATACACAATATTAAGAAGGCTTTCTAAGGTCATAGAGCCCTCCCCAAGCTGAGTCATAATATTCTCTACTAGCTCATGGTTATATAGGGAGGATTCGCTTATCTTTATCAGAAACATATCTTTAAGCTCAATTAACCCCTTTTCTGGCAAAATATGTTCAAGGGCAGTATCAGCTGATAAGCCTTCTGGCTTACTTTCTTCATTTATAAATAGACTTAGTAGCTCCTTGTGTAAGTTAATCACATGGTCTAGATTAGTGTTACTGAAATTAGTATCGTCAGTATTAATATCGTTAGTATTAATATTGAGTGATTGAGCGGACTGAGTATTATTAAGTGAAATATCCACATCCATAGCTATATTTAAATTAGGATTCACTGATGTTATATCGGATGCAAGTGTATCTATATGTTTTATCAGAGATTTTAGCTGATTTAGGATTTGATGCATACCCTTCTGATATGCCTCAAATTGAGCTATATTACTTATATTAATAGGTAAGTTGTTCTTATGCATCAAAACAAGAGTCGAAGGATTTACATCCGGATAAGCCGATGTTAGCTTAATTAACTGAAGGATTGTGTTTTTATCCACAGGCATTTGATAATTCAAAAGCTGCTCTACAATAGTAAAATTTCTTTCAGAGACTGATAGTCCAGAGGCATATAAAGCCTTATGGATTAAATCACTAATAGGGGAATTACCACTAGGGATATATCGTAAGGTAATAAGCCCATCAGCTTCATCCGATATAATAAATTCTGCAGTTTGGCCAATAGAAAGAGGGAGTTCACCAGATAGCTTGGCTGTAATTACTTGGCCGCTTGGTTCTAATCTAATCTTGACCTCCTGATACCTTAAATCAATAATTTCACCCTTAATTATTGAGTGCTCCTTCTTGTTAACCTGAACTGGTTTTTGGTCTTGGTTGTTAGGCTTGATTTGTTGTGACTTGACCTGGGATGCTTCGTATTCGGAAGCAGCTCTTTGAAGTCTGGTTTGCTTTGGTCTATATTCGTTTATTTCCATTATCTTCATCCCTTTATGTTTTGCTTTATATTTATAGCTACTGCCCATATATCAATTATATCGGCTAATATTTGTGTATTGGTAATAACAAATTATTGTGATTTGAATCATTGCTTTTATATATTTTATCATGTATTATAAGTACCGACAAAGTGAAAATGTTCGTTAATTTATTAACTTTATGCAAAATCACTATTTTATTATTAATAACCAGATGATAACTATTATCAATTACTATTGACTAAAGTTAACGAAATATCTAAAATTATATTGTAAACAATATAAGATAGGAAAGCTATGATTTCCATAAGGAGGAATAATAACCTCCGTTGTATGTAATTAAATAATATAGTTTTTATAGGGAGGTTAAAACCTCCGTTGTATATAATTAAATAATATAGTTTTTATAGGAGGTTTTGAAAATGAGACAAGAATGGCATGGTTTTGAAGGCGGAAGCTGGACAGTCGATGTTAACGTCAGAAGCTTCATACAACACAATTATACACCTTACGAGGGTGACGATAAATTTCTTGTAGGTCCTACTAAAAGGACACAAAAGCTTTGGGAAAAGACCCAGGAGCTAATGAAGGAAGAAAACAAGAAAGGAATTATAGATGCTGAGACCTCAAAGCCCTCAACCATAACTACTTTTGGTCCAGGCTACTTAGATAAGGATAATGAAGTAATTGTAGGCTTTCAGACTGATAAACCTTTAAAAAGAGGAATTATGCCAAACGGCGGTATCCGTGTAGTGAAAAAGGCATTAGAATCCTATGGCTATACCCTTGATAAAAAAACTGAAGAAATTTATACCCAAAACAGAAAAACTCACAATGACGGAGTATTTGATGCATATACTGATGCTATGAGAAAGGCAAGACATAGCGGTATTATTACAGGACTTCCCGATGCTTATGGCAGAGGTAGAATAATTGGAGACTACAGAAGAGTAGCTCTTTATGGTGTAGATTTTCTTATTGAGGAAAAGCTCCATGAGAAGAAGCTTTTGGAGAACCCCACTCTCGGATCTCCTGATATACGACTGCGTGAAGAATTATCTGAGCAGATAAAAGCCTTAAAGCAGCTGAAGGAAATGGCAGCTTCATATGGCTTTGATATAGGTAATCCTGCAAAGGATTCATATGAAGCCACTCAGTGGACATATTTCGCCTATCTAGGAGCTATAAAGGAGCAGGATGGGGCAGCTATGAGTCTTGGTCGTGTATCTACTTTTCTTGATATATATTATGAAAGAGACTTGAATAATGGAGCTATTACTGAAGAAGAGGTTCAGGAGATTATGGACCAATTCGTCATGAAGCTTCGTATGGTACGCTTTCTTCGTACACCTGATTATAATGATTTGTTCTCAGGAGATCCTACTTGGGTAACAGAAGCAATTGGTGGTATGGGTCTTGATGGAAGAACTCTAGTAACAAAAAGCAGCTTTAGAATTTTGCATACACTATATAATCTTGGACCTGCACCGGAGCCTAACCTTACTGTACTCTGGTCAGTTTTCCTACCAGAGGCCTTTAAGAAATTCTGTGCAAAGGTTTCTATAGATACCAGCTCCATCCAGTATGAAAGTGATGATATCATGCGGGATTACTGGGGAGATGATTATGGAATTGCCTGTTGTGTATCAGCTATGAAACTCGGGAAGCAGATGCAGTTCTTTGGTGCTCGAGCAAACCTAGCCAAGGCGCTGCTTTACGCCATTAATGGAGGTAAGGACGAGAAGTCAGGAGAACAGGTTGCACCTATGTTTGCTCCTGTTACAAGTGAGTACCTTGACTATGATGAGGTTTTATCTAAATTTGACCAGACTCTTGATTGGCTGTCTGAACTATATATTAATACATTAAATGTTATTCATTATATGCATGACAAATATAACTACGAGAAGCTTCAAATGGCACTTCATGACGTGGAAATCCTTCGTACAGAGGCCTGCGGAATTGCAGGATTATCGGTTGTTGCAGATTCCTTGTCAGCAATCAAATATGCTAAGGTAAAGGCAATACGTAATGAGGATGGTTTGGTGGTAGATTATGAAATAGAAGGAGATTATCCTGCATATGGTAACAATGATGAAAGAGTGGACCAGATTGCGGTTCAATTAGTAGAGCGCTTTATGAACAAGCTACGTAAAGTAAAAACCTACCGCAATGCTAGGCAAACACTATCAGTGCTGACCATAACATCCAATGTTGTATATGGTAAGAAGACAGGAAGTACTCCTGATGGAAGAAAAGCCGGAGAGCCTTTTGCACCGGGTGCAAATCCTATGCATGGTAGGGATAAAAAGGGCGCAGTAGCCTCTATGTCCTCAGTAGCAAAATTACCTTATAAGCATGCAGAGGATGGTATTTCATATACCTTCTCAATCGTTCCAAAAGCATTAGGTAAGGATCAGGATGACAGGGTTAATAATCTGGTTGGATTAATGGATGGATATTTCAAAAATAAAGGACATCATATCAATGTCAATGTATTTGATCGTGAAACTCTTATTGATGCCATGGATCATCCTGAAAAATATCCGCAACTGACAATTCGTGTATCAGGTTACGCAGTTAACTTTGTAAAGCTGAGTAGGGAACAACAGCTGGATGTTATCCATCGTACCTTCCACGAAAGGTAATCCGCGAACGAGGAAACATAGTTTCCAAGTTCCTAATTTGCTTAATTAATGGGGTGTTAGTGTTTATAGAAAGGAGAATGGCCAATGGCTAATCTCGGACGAATACATTCATTAGAAAGCTTTGGTACAGTAGACGGACCGGGTATACGTTTTGTGGTCTTTATGCAAGGATGCCCTTTGCGCTGTCAGTTCTGCCATAATCCCGACACCTGGGATGTCAGAAAAGGTACCGAATACACTCCAGATGAATTAATGGAAGAAATACTCAAATATAAAGCCTACATGGATTACTCTGGAGGCGGAGTTACATTCACAGGCGGTGAACCTCTACTTCAAGCCGATTTTATATTGGAAGTAAGCAAGATGTGTAAGAGTAAAGGCATATCTGTAACTATAGATACCTCCGGCTTTATATTTAATGACACCATAAAGGAGCTTCTGGATTATGCGGATTTGGTCTTGTTGGACATCAAGAATTATGATCCGCTTGTGTATAAGACTGTAACCGGGGTACATTTAAGCCCAACCTTGAAGTTTTTAGACTTTCTTAAGGAAGCTAATATATCAACATGGGTAAGATATGTAGTAGTACCTCAGCTTACCGATAATATTGATAGCATAAGAAAATTATCAGACTATCTTGATGGCTATCCCAATGTGGAGAAGATTGAGCTTCTGGCTTTTCATAAGATGGGCGAGTACAAATGGAAGGAGCTTGGACTAGATTATAAGCTAACCGATACAAAGGAACCAAGCAAGGAGCTTATGGAAGAGGTAATAGAAATTCTTTCAACCAATGGAAAAGTAGTTACATCAAACATATAGAGGAGGCTGAACATGAACATCTATTTAATCCGCCATGGGGAGACAGATTGGAATCTTATTGGGAAGGTCCAAGGCAGAGAAGACATACCTCTTAATGATACAGGAAGAAGTCAGGCAAGAAAATGTGCCATGGCCTTACAAAACACTGGTATAAAGGCTATAATATCGAGTCCTCTTACCCGTGCTGTCCAGACTGCAAATATCATTGCAAATACCGACGACAGTATAGAGCTTATAGTAGATGACGGTTTGATTGAACGTGATTTCGGTGAAATGTCGGGTATGACCTATGACCGTAGGAAGTATTTTGATAGCTTCGGAAAAGAAGATACCATGGAGCCTTTAGATAGGCTTAGTAGAAGACTTATAGAATGTATCCAAAAATATGCAAGAAGATTTAAGGGTCAGAATATTGTAATGGTATCTCACGGTGCTGCAATTAATTCAGTGATAAAGGTTCTATCAGATGGTGAGGAAGGTTCCGGAAAAACAAGATTAAAGAATGCTTGTATAAGCATTCTAAAATATGAGGATAAGGAACTGAAGCTTGGTTCTTATAATTTATCACCAGGGGAATTCATAGATACAATACTTCAGGATAGTTAAGCTTCATTGTATAATTGATAATATGATATAAGAATAGTATCACCGATTAGGGTATAGACTCTACCTTAATCGGTGATTTTATAGGCTCTACCTTAATCTATGATTTAATATTGACGAATTCAGTCAAGACTCTTACAATTAAAGTGGAAGGCGGTGTTTTTCTTGGATGAGAGTATTACCATAAGGGTGCTTCATTATACCAACAATAAGAATTCCACAATCTCTATGTCTAAAGGAGATAATATCCTTGAGGCTTTGACAGCTAATGGCTTTACTATATTTAGTGAGTGCGGAGGCATGGGTATATGTGGCAAATGTATTATAAGGCTTATTGAAGGTAAATTGGATATAAGCTCACAAGATAAGGTAGTCTTTTCAGATTTTGAGCTTAATGAGGGATACCGTCTTGCTTGTATGGCTTATCCGGACATGGATTGTACAGTTATGCTGTCATCGGGAATAAACGCTGAATTTGATGTGTTAACAGAAACCACAAATAAAGATCAAGCTCTTTCTAATGTGGCTAGTGATTATGCTATCGCTATTGATATAGGAACGACTACTCTTGCACTGGCTTTAGTGTCATTACCGGCTGGAAATATAGTAAAAAAATATTCTGCCGTTAATCCACAAAGGGCCTACGGGGCTGATGTGGTCTCTAGAATTAAGATATCCAATGAGGGAAGGTCGAGGACCCTCTTAAAGATGATAAGGGAAGAGCTTCTGTATGGTATACATATGCTTGCAGTAAGGCAAGGACAAAAAGTACTTGATAGCATTAAGCAGATAATAATATGTGGAAATACCGCAATGATTCACCTGCTTATGGGATATTCATGTGATGGTCTTGGCTCTTATCCCTTTATAGCTGTTAATCTCGGAATGATAAATACCTACACCGATGAAATATTTGGAATGGAAGAAAAGATCCCCATTATGATTTTACCGGGTATTTCTGTCTATGTAGGAGGAGATATTGCAGCGGGATTGTTAGCCTGTGAAATACATCTAAAAGAAAAACCATGCCTTTTTATAGACTTGGGTACAAACGGTGAAATAGTACTTGGCAACAAGGAAAGAATACTGGTGACATCGACAGCAGCGGGACCTGCCTTTGAAGGGGGTAACATATCATGTGGTGTGGCTAGTATACCTGGCGCTATATGTCATGCATCATTTGATGAGGGAATATTGAGCTATGAGACAATAGAAAACCAACCCCCGGTAGGTATATGCGGGACAGGCCTTATTGAACTAGTATCCGAACTACTTAAGGAGGGTATAATAGATTCCTCCGGTCTCCTTGCCGATCCATATTTTGATGGGGGATATCCTATAGCAGGTATGAAGCTTATTCAACAGGATATCAGAGAGCTTCAACTGGCTAAGGCGGCCATACGAGCAGGTGTGGACACATTATTGGAGAGCTATAGTATAACCTATGAAGAGCTGGATGAAGTATATATTGCTGGAGGTTTTGGCTATCATCTTGATATAGATAAGGCGATTTATATTGGCCTTCTTCCTGAGCCTGTCACGGATAAGGTTATAGCCCTTGGCAATACATCCCTATCAGGAGCTATTTGTGCAATTATAGATTCTGAAGCAAAGAACAAGTTAGATCAGATTATAGCTTCAGCTGAGGAAATACATTTATCAAATATAGATGAATTCAGGGATTTATTTTTTAAATATTTATCATTTTAAAAAGGAGGATAAAACCTCCCTTGTATGTAGTATAAATTATCAGTTTGTTTAGGGAGGTAAAATCCTCCGTTATATTTATTAAAAATTTGTCTTTTATATAGGAGGATTATGAATGCGTATTGGAACAGGTTATGATGTCCATAAGCTTGTAGAAAATAGAGAATTAATTATTGGTGGAGTAACAATCCCGTACGAGAAGGGCCTTATAGGACACTCTGATGCGGATGTACTTACTCATGCCATAATGGATGCCTTATTGGGTGCGGCTGCTTTAGGGGATATTGGAAGACATTTTCCCGATACCGACGAGGCTTATAAGGGAGCATCTAGCATAGAGCTCTTGAAAAAAGTTAAGGTGCTTTTGGAGGATAGACTATATCTTATTGAGAATATTGATGCTACGATTATAGCCCAGAAGCCAAAGCTTTCGGGATATATAACTGACATGGTTAAAAATATTGCAGCAGCTCTTGACTTGGAAGAGAATCAGGTTAATATAAAGGCAACTACTGAGGAAGGCCTGGGATTTACAGGTGAAGGGCTTGGAATTGCTGCAAATGCCGTATGTCTTATAGAATCCATGATGAATTATCAGGTCGATGTTACTCCGGATGATAGCAAAAAAGCTTGCGGAGGATGTGGAGGCTGCCCTAAGAAATAATTCTTTACCGAAAAGTATTGACAAAATATGCTTCAATGCATAAAATAAATAAAAGCTTACAAATATATCTAGAATTAAATAAGAAAAGCTATGAACGGAAAAGTAACTTATAGGATTGTATCAGAGACGGGGCGTCACCGGCTGAAAGCGCTCCTTACATGAAGCTGAGTGAAGTGCATCCGGGAGCTAATTCGGTGAGGGATAACTTAGCCGGATTCGGTAACAGCCGTTATCTGATTAAGATGTATGTCAAATACTATTTCACATCATATTTTGATATACGAATAGAGTGGAACCGCGTATATACCGCCTCTATATAGAGGCGGTTCTTTTATTGGGAGGTAATTTAAAAATGGGATTTATCAAATATATTAAAGATGAAATGAAGATTATAAGGGAAAGAGATCCAGCTATAAGGACCTCGATTGAAGTATTTTTATACCCTAGCTTTAAGGCTATATTACGATATCGTCTAGCCAACAAGCTTTACCGAAGGAAACACTATTTTCTTGCCAGATGGTTATCACAAAGGACAGTAAGGAAGACAGGTATAGAGATTCATCCGGGAGCCACCATAGGAAAAGGCCTATTTATTGATCATGGAAATGGGGTAGTTATAGGGGAAACCACTATCATAGGAGATAATGTAACTCTTTATCAGGGAGTAACCCTAGGAGGCACTGGTAAAGAAAAAGGAAAAAGACATCCGACTATAGGAAACAATGTAATGATAAGCGCAGGAGCAAAGGTACTAGGCTCCTTCACCATAGGAGAGAATTCCAAAATTGGTGCGGGCTCTGTGGTATTGTCTGAGGTGCCTGCTAATTCTACCGTAGTTGGAGTTCCCGGCAGAATTGTAAAGCGGGATAACATCAAGATACCCAGAGAGGACATGGACCAAGTTCATCTTCCGGATCCTTATCTAAATGATGTGACTTATCTTAAGAAGGAAAATGATTATCTGAAGGAAGAGATAAGGAAGGTATGCAAGAGATTTGATGAAATTAAGAGCACATGTGATAAACTAGATGAAGTTGATAGATTGCTTGCTGAATTGAAGAGACAAGACAAGATCAAGTAAGCCAATAAATACAGGTAGAAGACATATAAATTTAACAAATGATCTTTCATAGTCAGGAGGTAAAACCTCCGTTATAAATTATATAATATTGACATGTATTAAGGAGGTAAAACCTCCGTTATAAGTTATTTAATATTGATATATATAAAGACTAACTATTAAAAGTCAAGTCTAAAATGATATTTTCGATTAAAACATAGAAATATGTTTTAAGTATATTTGAACATTGAAAACTGCATGACGAATAGAGCATCTTTGCAGGTGCTCAAA
>JAAYJU010000214.1 GCA_012522735.1 Clostridiales bacterium
GTCTATCTCAGCATTTTAATGCGGAAGTATTAGCATAAAGTGATAAAAAGTTAAGGGTGAAAAGAATGATAAGTAGAAGTAAAACTAAAAAAATAGTTTTAATTTTAAATTTGATATTTAATATTATTCTGGGGCTTATTATATTTCAAATATCAAATATCGTATATAGGAATAATCGGATTAAAATATGGATGAATCATAATGAATTTGACAGTTACTTTTTAGAAGAGTTACAGCAAATAACTCCTTATCTCTGGATGATATGGGGGGCTTTAGTTGTTTTATCAATATTTTTATTAATATGTGAATATAAAAAAAGCAACTTATAATATATGGCTAAATTAAAAAGAGAGTTTACAAATAATTATAGCAAGAGCATCCTATCATGTAAAAGTGGTAGGGTGTTTTATTTTTACACACAATACCTTATATTGACAAACGACTTTCATAGTTATAATATAGAACGAAAGGCGTTCTATATTATAACTATGAAGGAAAATTATAAGATGAATTATAAAAACAGGTTAAAAGAGCAGTTAAATGAATTAATGCATGAAATTATTTGGTCAGAAAAGGAGATGTTAAAAGATAAAAAGCATCTTCATTTTATAAAGTTGTGTGAGCAGGATATCACAATAATTTCTATGATATCAAATGATGAAAAGCTTACTGCAAAAGAAATAAGTGAAAGGTTGAAACTACCAAAAACTACAATTGTTACAGCAGTTCAGCGATTAGTTAAAAGAGGATATGTTATACAAATTCGTAGTGAGGTGGATAAGAGAGAGAAAGAACTGAAACTGAGTAAAAAAGGGAAAAGGATTAACCAGGAGCATCTCGAATACGAAGATAATTTACTGGAATTCTTAGTTTCAAAGTGGACAGAGGAACAGCAAGAACAGTTGTATTTATTAATAAAGAATAGGAGAAAATAGGTTTGAATAATACTAAAATAAATTATAAGATTTTTGGGAGAGAGTATGTCAGTATTATAATAGAAATGGCTTTGGGTGCATGTATGGGGGAATGGATTCATATAGCAAAAGAACTTTCCGTAAATAGTGGGGTATTGTTATACGAGAGAGCAGGAATCAATAATAGCGAGGTTTCATTATTAGATAGAACACCAGTTAATATTGCACAAGAATTACATACATTATTACAACATATCAAACATGAGGAGAAAATTATTATTATAGCTCATTCGCAGGGTGGGTTGTATGCGCAACAATTTACACGATTATATCCTGAAATGGTAAAGGGACTAATTTTATTAGATCCACTTTCGGCAAAAGATAGTAAATTTAAAGAAGTATTATCTTATAAAGAATATAAGAAAAGTGGAGTAGATAAGAGTGTTAATATTTCAATTATGTATAAACTAGCCAGACTACATATGGGATTTCTGACTAAAATAGTTATAAAGTCAGCGCCTCCTTTTTACTATTATAATAAATACGGTGATGTTGAAACGAAGGATATATTAAATGCAGTAACAAAAAAGGAACATTGTATTACTGTTTTGAATGAATATGTTGAAGCGCATAAGAGCGAAAATATCAATCACTTAAAAGAAAAAGAAAATTTTCCGGATATTCCGCTTGTACTTATAACTCATACATCACAATTAGCTATTGATGAAAATATGAAATATGGTAATAACTCAAGAGAATTTGCATCAAAAATAGAAGAAATGTGGCAAGATGTAATGAAAGAATATCTGAATTTTAGTAAAAAATCAATCTGGATACAAGCAAAGAATAGTTCACATTATATACATTTAACTGAGAAACAACTTTTATTTAGTGGACTTGAATGGATTGATGCTATCATGTAAATGGTAGGGTGTTTTTGAAGTGGATGAAGTAATTATTTTACGGTTAGTTAATTTATCAACTATATCTCCATTGTATATAGACTCTATAATATGATATTATGCAAGAAGGGAGGGATATTATGGAAATTAATATATCTAAAGTAATATATACTTTAAGAAAAAGTAAAAAGTTAACACAGGAACAATTAGCGCATACTCTGAAAATACAAGCATTTTGAATGTACTACTTGATGCGGACGATTGGCTTATTAGGTTGATTTTAAAAACATTAGATAATAAAACGTTTATATCTGCCATGGTTGGGGCATCTGGAAAGATAGTACGAAAATTTTATATGAACTTAAATAATACATTAATATCTTTTTTGGATGAAGATATGAGAGTTTGGAATGGCACTGAAGATGAAATAATCGATGCTCAGCGAAAAATCATAATGAGTTTTTATGAATTAACAAATCAATGTAAATAGTGGATGTATAGAATAAAATGGAAATTTGGAGGTGTGATTATAATGCCACATGTCGTTGTAAAGTTATGGCCAGGAAGAAATGATGAAACTAAGTTTGGATTGGCAAAAAAAATTGCCCAAGATGTTGCAGATGGACTTAAGGTTGATATAGGAGATGTTTCCGTAGCGTTTGAAGAGGTGGAAAAATCTGATTGGGAAGAGATGATATACAAAAAAGAGATAAAAGATAATATGGAAAACATATATTTCAAACCTAATTATTAACATTAATATATTATTGTCATTAGAAGGCTATTACCACTAGGCATATATCGATCTATTGTGTAAAATGCCTTTTAATTGAATTAGATGGAACTCTTGAGTAAGGTAATACTGGTGGAACATATAAACTCTCTTTTTGAGTGCAGAAGATGAGAGGAATGATTTTATAAGATAGTGTATTTTATTGTTAGGAGCTGAAAGAATGGAATGGATTGAACGATTAAATAGTGCGATTAATTATATTGAAGAGAATATTTACGAACCTATTATTTTAGAGGAAGTCTCAAAGATTGCATGCTGCTCAACATATCATTTTCAAAGAATGTTCGCATATATGGCTGATATACCTATATCAGAATACATACGGCGTAGGAGAATGTCATTGGCAGCAGTAGATTTACAGAGTGGTTGTGAGAAAGTGATAGATATTTCACTAAAGTATGGATATGATTCACCGACCGCATTTAATCGAGCTTTTAAAAGTATGCATGGAATAGCACCATCTCAGGCACGAGAAGAAGGTATAATATTAAAAGCATTTCCTCCTATCAGCTTCAAAATAACGATAAAAGGAGATAGTGAGTTGAACTACAGAATTGAGAAGAAGGAATCATTTAGAATTGTAGGTGTTTCAATGCCGCTAGAGACAGAGAACGAGAAAAACTTTGAAATAGTGCCTCAGATGTGGGGGAAAGCCGCTATGGATGGTACAATAGCAGAGCTAGCCACCATGATGGAGGGTATGCCTATGGGTCTATTAGGGGTAAGCGCCTGTAGTGAACAAGATAAATGGAGATACTATATCGCAGTTGCAAGTAGCCAACCAGTAGTAAATGATATGGAAGAGTATGTTGTTCCTGCTTCTACGTGGGCAATCTTTTCAGGGGAAGGATCTAGCCAGTCTATACAGGAGCTAGAAAAAAGAATTGTTACTGAATGGCTTCCTACTTCCGGATATGAGTACGCTAATGCACCGGATATTGAAGTATATCTAAATGCAGACCCCGAGCATGCTAAATATGAGGTTTGGATTCCGGTTACAAAGAAGGGGAATTAGTTATGGTACATTTGGTATATTGTGATGACAAAGAAAAGGTTTTAGAAAAAATATTAGAAGGTTCCAAAACAATGATTATCAGGGCAGCAGCAGGTAGGAAAATTCCTCATAGTAGAGTGTTTAAGGGTGAGAGACTTTATTTTATGAAAAAAGGAACAGCAAAGATTTCTGCAAATGCAACTGTGAAATCTGTTCAAAATCATGTCAAATTGTCAGAAGACGAAATACTAAAAGTACTTGGTGATAATCAAATCAAGTTGAATTTAACTAAAAAGCAGCAAGAACGTTGGAATAAAAAATGTATGTGCTTGATAGAGTTTGAAAATGTTAGTGAAATTGCACCTCTTGATTTCGAACATCAAGGGAATATGGATGATTGGCTCATCATTGAAAAAATCGAAGATGTTGTCATAGGTACAAGTATTCCTTATAACTATGACAAATCAAAATTTTAGGTGGAGATATTATGGCAATGTGGAGTCCTTGGCGTGGCTGTAAAAAATATAGCGAGGGTTGTAAATACTGTTATATTCACAAAGGTGATGCCAAAAGAGGGGTAGACACTAGTAATATTGTTAAAACAGATGATTTTGACGCGCCTATTGCAAGGAATAGACAAGGTGAATATTTAATTAAATCAGGGCAAACTGTGTTCTTATGCTTTTCTACAGATTTTCTTATTGAAGAAGCCAATGAATGGAGAGAAGAATGTTGGAAAATGATAAAGGAACGCCCAGACCTAAGGTTTATTTTTCTCACGAAGAGGATTGAAAGATTTTTACACTGTATTCCAAATGATTGGAACAGTGGATACGATAATGTGACTGTAGGCTGTACTGTGGAAAATCAAGATAGAGCAGACTTTAGACTTTCTATGTTTTCTGACCTTCCTATAAAACATAAGAATATAATTTGTCAACCACTTATTGAAGAGATAAATATTGAGAAGTATTTGAATAATGTTGAATTGGTTGTAGTTGGAGGAGAATCAGATAGAAATGCAAGGCCACTAGACTATAATTGGGTTTTGTCTATTCGAGAGCAATGCATAAAGAGAGGAGTTCGTTTTGAATTTAGACAATGTGGAACTCACTTTATTAAAGATGGTAAGGAATATGTAATTAATGTCAGAGATTTAGTTAGTCAGGCAAGAAAAGCAAATATCGATTATTAATAAACGAGGATTTGATTTATTATTGACTGTATAAATCGATTATTTCTTAATGAATAGTTTGTGCTTGCTATATTTTGATAATCTGTTATAATTTAATTATAAAAGGCAATCGCCACAGGGTGGTTGACCGTTAGAAAAGTGTAAAAAACCTTCCTGACTCGGCCAAAGTACAGGGAAGGTTTTTTACGTTAGTGACATATCAAATAAATGAATGTCAGTAGTGCTATAATGAACATACCAAATTGGATTAAGTCTTTAAAATCAAACTTATTGTTCATATGCATCACCTCCATCCTATGTAGAATGAAGGTCAACCACCCTATACACGATTGCCAGCAGTTAGGATAACTGCTTATACAAATTATAACAGATGGCTGAAAAGAACACAAGTTCGAAAATGGATTTTTGGAATAATTTACAGAAGGTCATCAATTACTTGAAATATCAAGCTTAAGCATGATTCTTAACTTGAGTTTATAGCTATGTTTTCATTGAGGGCAGCACAGGCAGTTCTAAATCAGAAGAGATAGTTGAAATGTCAATGTTTTAAGAGGTGGAACTTAGGCTAAACTGTATTGAATAATTGCGAAAATAAATAAAGTACATTATCATGTAATGATATGATCCCTCTAAAGTAGACAGTTTATATACATAAACTGATACTTTGGAGGGATTATTTTTTGGTAAATTAAGTTATAGTTGAATATAAATGGTAATCAATGTAAAATGTATATAATAAATTCTATAGATGGAATGAACTGCTTTTCTTTCGTATGAACAGAGGGTTCAAAAGCCTGATGTAGAAATTTTCAAAAGATGACAAAAGAATGTGTAAATGATATATACATGAACTCGCGAATTAAATATTATGATATATGTTGGTGGAGGGTTGTTTGTATGGATATAAGTAAATCAATAGATTTTCTTCTGGAAAATGCAGGGCCTGTTATTAGATATCGTCTTCAAAAAGATATTCTTAACAATCTCTCTAAAGGCGAGGAAGAGAATTTACTCGAGCAGATTTATAATACACCACATTTTAAGCTACTGCAAACCTATATTAAGCCAAATGGCTATATAGGAAGGGGTATGCATAGCTGGGATAACTGGCGTGGTGTGAAGCTCCATGAAACACCCTTACAGGATGGTGAAACAGCTGCACGACTACTTTCTTATTATTCTATCCCAAAAACACATCCTTTCATAGTAAATTATGTTGCGGCTATGAGAAATGAAGATATTTTATGTAGGGAGTTTTCTTATATCCCACCTGAAATTCCACGCTTTGAGCATAGATTTGAAGGACTGAACAATGGTAATTGTCTTATGTCTTTGATATATGCGATGCAGGCTATGCTAGGCTTTGGAGATGACTTTGAAGATGTGCGGGAGTTTCAACAAATCTCATTAAAAGGCTTTAGACGTATTCTTGAAATATCTTCGCTCGATGAGATAACCAAGATTAACTTAAATTCAAAAAGACCTTATAACTATCCTTACATAGAATCGGACGAATTTTTTCCTGATACATACACTCTTGCAATGTTGGCATATACACAAAGCTGGCGTACAGAAGATAATATAAAACTGCTTACGGACTCAATAAATCACATAAATGCGATAATGAAGCCTGACAACAACATGTATGTACGTATAAATGGTAAATTTTATGCACCGTGTTTTGCTTTTATTAAGCCATTTAGGCCATTCAGTCCTGATACAATAGATTCGATTTTATACCGTCGCCCCTTATCCGAAATAGCTATGCTTGGTGTGGGAGAGAATATACATATATTGAAGGAGTCTATTGAGAACATAAAACATGCATTAAGCGATGATGGAATTCTAAGGATGAATTTCAACTTGCCTCATAACAAGCGATACTCACCAAAAAAGATTGAATACCCTACGGCATATGTAGATGTAAGACTAGAACCTGATTATAAGAATAAAAGCTCATTGATGTGTGACCTGACTTTTTGGGCAGTAGAGTTATTGCATTTGTGTGAAAATAAATAATGAAGGTCAGGTTATGAATTATTAGGAAAACATATTAGAATATTAACCATAACTGCATTATTTAGGCTGTAGTTTACGAAACAAGATTATAGCATAAAAGTTAGGAGGAACATAATGGCAAGACTTAATATATATAAAATGAGTGTTTCTAAGGTCTATCCCCTTTATATTGATAAGGCAGAGAGAAAGGGACGTACAAAGGCTGAAGTCGATGAAATCATCCTATGGCTGACAGGGTATAGTCAAAAGGAGCTTGAAGATGAGCTGGATAAGCAGACTGACTTTGAGACCTTCTTCGCTAAAGCACCCAATATGAATCCTTCACGTTCACTAATCAAGGGAGTAATCTGCGGTGTCAGGGTGGAAGACATCGAAGAACCATTAATGCGGGAGATTAGATATCTCGATAAGCTGATTGATGAATTGGCAAAGGGAAAAAAGATGGATAAAATTCTGAGGAAAGAGTAAATTCTGTTCTATTATTAATCTTGAAAAAATGCATCCAATCCATCTGCAATACCTTGGACAATTTTATTCTGATAGCTATCTGTAGCTAATAGCTCGTCCTCTTTCTTGTTTGACATATAACCCATCTCAATTATTGTAACAGGCACGCTACACCAGTTGATTCCACTCATAGAATCGGTCTCCCAGACGCCTTTATTCGTGGCACCTGTATGTAATACCATATTTTCCAAAATCCGATCGGATAGCCTGCGGTTCACCTTATATAAGGTACCATTATAGGGGTTGGATTTTGTTTGACAAATAGTCATTATTCCATTCACCTTAGGATTATCGCTACCATTGGCATGAATTCGTAGGAATGCATCTGCCTTAGCCTCATTGGCTATGGCAGCTCGCTCGGAGTTAGGGATATCCACATCATGGGCCTCTCTAATCATAAGTACTTTATAGCCTCTATTTAGAAGCTCTTCTTTTAACTTAAGGGATACAGTAAGATTTAACTTATACTCATTAATTCTTGTGAAGATACCTGTCGTTCCGGATGAAACCTTAGGCTTGGTATCCTTAGCACCTGGTCCTATAGGTTCTTGTCCATAATTACCCTTTGACTGATGACCGGCATCTATAACAATAAGCTTCCCATTGTCAGGCACGGTCGTCAGCGAGGAGTCTCCAGAGGTTATTGTAGTATCTTCTTCACTTTCGATTTCCTGACCTTCAGCCTGATCTGGGATAGTGTCCTCTGATTTAACTGTAACCAGATAAGAAGCAATATAGCAGGTTATTCCCTGATATTCTACCCTAGTCCAATCCTCATGGAAGCCTGTTCGCTTAAGCGTAGTGCTATTATATAGAGTTGTAAGGATATCAGTATTTGTTGAGGAGCCCTTTCTTAAGTTGACCCCTGATTTTGTTATAACCATATCGTCCTTATCTTCATATATCAGTTCCACAATAGGCTCGGTTATGTTAGTGTCTGGACTTTCGTCTGGCTGTGTCAGTCCTTCATCCCCCTGCGCCATATCATCATAAGCAGAGCTCTCATCTTTTACCTTTATTGGATTGTGAGTTACCTCATCCTTATCTATTACTTCACCTGCATCATTTTTAGCCTCTTCTATCGTATGCTCAATTATGCCCTTGTTATCGATCACGATATTCTTAGGTATTAGACTTGATGCTTCATCAGTCACAGCTCTTTGCTTTTCTAGCTTTGGAAGAGTAATCATCAGAAGCACCGCAAGTACTGCCAAGATACCTATAATAATAAATCTATTTTTATACTTTTTATATTGTATATTCATATCATATATAACCTTTCCTATGCTAGCTCATCGACTTACATATCTACTGTTCTTACTAAAATCTATAATGGATTCCTTTAATAGTATCATATTACCACAATAATTCACATCAAAAGTGGCAAAGATATGTTGATTTATATTAAGCCGTGATTTTATATACAGATAGTATTAATGCTAGATTTTCCCTTAATGTTTATATAAATTGATTAGCTAATGGATATCGGTAGTTACATAAATGCAACCGACAGATAATGGTATGGCATATTAGAGCCTGATATAATTGGTTTATTATCGTCAAGGAGGTAGTATATGATATTTTCAGAGAAGCTTTTTCTTATTAGAAAAAATAAAGGCTATTCACAGGAAGAATTAGCAGAATCCTTAGATGTATCACGTCAGGCTATTGCAAAATGGGAAAGTGGACAAAGCTATCCGGAGATTTATAATCTTATCGCTCTTAGCAGGTTGTTTAATGTAACTGTCGATTATCTGGTCAAGGATAACGATAGCTGCATGATTAAGCCAATTGAACAAACAACTTGTGCTGATGATGACTTACGCAAGTTTATCTTAAAAGCCAAGAAAGAGACCTATGCTGGAAAGCGACCAGAGATCTCATCGTCAAGACCGCTTTCACATGACCTTAAATATGAGGAAGATGACATGCTTTATATTGATACTTATCTTGGGGGAGAGTGCTTCTCAGGAGAAGAAGCCGTATGGAAAGATAATGTACCTGTATGGTCAATGAACTACAGTGGAAGAGTTATAGAGGAGAATTTTAGTGGAGACTTTTTAAAGGCGGCCTTAAGAGAAGTACCATTTGACAAACCATATCGTGGTCCTGCCTTTTATCAGGATGGAGATTATGTCTATGTATGCAAGGTTGATGGAGCATTTGATTGGTATCAGGGATATGAAGAAATACTATATCATGATGTGAGAATCTATGAATGCTATTTTCATGGTGGTAAAATTAGATAGATATGGTAAGCGTCTGGTAGAGGGAATGCTAAGATTGAAGCTGTAAAAAAGGATGGCTATAGTACCGTTCATTTAAAGGTCTGTATAGATCCTTAAAAGGCAAGTAAAAATGAAGGTATAAGGAAGGAGATTAATATAATGTCAGCGAAAGAAAATATGCTAAATGGCAAATATTATATTAGTTGGGATGAAGAGTTAACTAAAGAAAGAGAAAGAGCAAAAGACATACTTTTTGAATTTAATAATATGAAGCACACATTAAGAAAGGAAAGAGAAGAGATTATCCGTGATTTCTTCGGTAAGGTAGGTAAAAACTGCTGGATTGAATCGCCTTTTAGTTGTGATTATGGATATAACATTACTGTAGGTGATAATTTTTATACCAATACAAATTGCTGTATTCTAGATTGCGCAAAGGTTACAATCGGAAATAATGTATGGATAGGTCCAAACGTAGGAATATATACTCCGGAGCATGCCTTTGACAGTGAGGAACGTACAAAAGGCTATGAGCATGCACTTCCTGTGGAAATCGGAGATAATACCTGGATATGTGGTGGAGTTACTATTACAGGTGGAGTTAAAATAGGCTCTAATGTAATTATTGGTGCTGGTGCTGTAGTAATAAAGGATGTCCCGAACAATGTGCTTGTAGCTGGAAACCCAGCTAGAATCATTAGAAAAATTACTGCCGAGGATAAAATATTTGAGCAGAGATGTTAGATTTGGAAGTTGATTACAGTATAAGAGGAGGGGCTTATCTTGATAGCTAGAAAACATAGGAGAGTAATAATTGTACTGACTATTATTACAACTATAATTACAATAATTAGTGCCTCATGGAAATTTATTTTGCGCATGTATATACAAAATAGATTTCAAATTGACACCGATAATAGTGCAAGTTCAATAGGGATCATCGGTAGTGCAGATGGACCAACTGCAATATTTATAAGTAGTAGCCGATATACAAATGCAATTACTATTATATTTGGTCTCTTATCGGTGGTGGGAATTATATATCTTTTAATTACAAAAAAATTATCCCGTGGTGAATAAAGCTTATGACAAAATATTTTTTATTTTGATTTGCTGCAAGTTAACATGTTAATATGCATTGATATTTGCCCCATAATAATATATAATTGAGGTATAAGGAGATGATGATTATGCCTAATATTAAGCCGGTTTCTGATTTGAGAAATTATACAGAGGTACTAAATGAAGTTAGGGAAGACAGTCCTGTTTACTTAACAAGAAATGGTAGAGGCGAATATGCTATTATTAAATTAAAAGAGCTTGATAAGTTGAAGTCAACCATACGCTTACTTTCCAAACTTGAAGAGGGTGAGAAATCTGCCAGAGAAAAAGGATGGCTTTCTGCACAAGATGTCGAAGCCATGCTAGGATTATAAATATGGCAAATATAGAATATTCACCTAAAGCACAAGAGGATCTACAATCTCTTCGCGAATATGTTATAGAAAACTGGGGAGAGTCTGCTGCAGAGAGAATATTAAGAAAGATTACCTCGGATATTAGGAGATTAGATAAGTATCCGTTATTAGGAGTGAGCTTAGCTAAGCAAATAGATAACCCAACGGATTATCGATATATATTTACAGAGAAGAATTATGTTTTTTATCATATAGAACTTGATATAATTAGGATTGTGCGAATTCTAAATGAACAACAGGATTATATGATGCAATTATTTGGAAGCAGCTCTAAATCTGAGGTATGACAATAACTTTAAAAAACACCATTGTCTGCAAAAAGCGCAACAATGGTGTTTTTTTATTCAAATATTATTTCCCCTCTTCCTACAAAATCTATATGTAGAGGAGCACTATTCTTACCACCGAACATAGTATTATCACCTATAGCTATGTGGAAGGTTTCTGCCATTTTCTCATCCAGTACTGATCTCTTTGCCTGTGATCGAATTGCTTAAAATAAGCTTCACCAAAACAGCTGTCCTTTGCCTTTCGAAATAAAATATTGCCCAAAGAATAATGCTTAATATTTACAGGATTAATTATTGTATTTTAAGGTGAATCTTAAGTTGAGTTTAAATCCAATCCATAGTAGAATGGTAGGGTATCTAAATTAATGATACGATTATTATGAAGTTTTGATTTAATTCATTACAAAAAGCGAGGGAAGAATATTGAATCTGGGAACTGAAAGGATATCTAAGCTCTTGTGGCAGCTTTCTATACCGGCAATCCTTGGTATGCTCAGCAGCGCAATCTTTAATATAGTAGACAGAATCTACGTGGGCAGAATCAGCTCCTATGCATTAACAGCAGTAGGAATTACTATGCCGGTTCAAATTATACAGATGGCCTTTATATTACTAGTAGGGGTTGGAAGCTCTTCTTTTATATCTATAAAGCTGGGTGAAGGAAAAAAGGATGAGGCTGAGGATATACTATTTCTTGCACTAAAGTATATTGTTATATTCTTAATTGCCTTTGCAGTCTTGTTTATGGTGTTTTTAGATCCTATATTGAGTGTTCTAACTATATCAGATAAAGTATTACCCTATGCTAAGGAATATATAGTAATCATAATTGTTGGTTCCATTATAGGTATTCCTGGATATTGCTTAAATAATTCTTTACGTTCAATCGGTAAAGCCGGTGTATCCATGAAGATTATTGTCATTACCTCTGTGATGAATATAATACTTGATCCTATATTTATATTTGTATTTAGGATGGGCATTGCAGGTGCGGCAATAGCCACGGTTATATCACAGACCACCTTGACGGTATATGTGATCTACGCCTTTATCAAGAGAAAGGATTTTGCAATTAATCTAAAGCTTAGAAAAGTGAAGGGTGAACTTGGCTTATTAGGAAAAAGCCTGAAGCTGGGTATGCCATCCTTCTATATTCAGATATTAGCTGCTGCAGTAAATCTGTTTATAAATAGGAGTCTACTTAGGTTTGGTACTGACCTTGATATTGCTGCTATAACCATCATGTCCTCAATATATAGTTTTTATCATATGATAGTCATAGGGATTGTTCAGGGCAATAATTCCATATGCGGGTATAACTGGGGGGCTAAACAATATGCTAGGGTACGAAGATCCCTGGAGCTGGCATTGCTTTATTCCTTTTTAATATCTGTTTTTCTGTTTATAATAATATTAGTCTTCCCGCAGTTATTGGTATCAATATTTACAGATGATAAAGGGCTGATAGAGATGACATCATCGGGTATAAGGTATTACCTGTGTATGCTTCCGATTATCGGACCCTTGACTGTAAGCTCGCAATACTTCCAAGTGGTTGGAAAGACTAGGCTAAGTAGTATATTGGCCTTCTTAAGATATGGGATCGTTATTGTACCTGCAATACTTATATTAGCACCAAGGCTTGGAATAAATGGTATCTATATAAGTAATGCTATGTCCGACGGCATAACTGGTGCAGTAGCATCAATCTATATTATTTTGGAGCTTATCAGCCTAAAGAGAATGGATGTTGATCTAGTCGTAAATAGAAAATAATTAATTTGGTTGTTATCTTGTTTGCGTATTGCAATAAATTAGTGTAGAATACTATTACTCTTATTAGCATAGTCAAGGAGACTAAGAATGGAAATAAGAAAGACTGCTATAGATGATTTGGATAAGGTCATGGAGATATATGATGACGCCAGAAACCATATGAGGGAGAACGGTAATCTCAATCAATGGATAAACGGTTATCCGGATATTGAATTAATTAAGAAAGACATAATTAATGAAAAAAGCTATGTATGCGTGGATGGTAATCAGATTGAAGCGGTATTTTATTTTACTATTGGACCTGATCCTACCTATCTTAATATATACGAAGGTGATTGGATTAATGATGATCCTTATGGTGTGGTTCATAGGATAGCATCCGGCAACCGCAAGAAGGGTGTTGCTTCATATTGTCTGAATTGGTGTTATGATAAATGGCCAAATATACGAATAGATACTCACAAGGATAATATAATCATGCAAAATTTCCTTGACAAGAATGGATTTATGAAATGTGGAATTATTTATCTTGAGGATGGTGCAGAGAGAATAGCATATCAAAAAGTTATATAGTTAGTATTTTCAATTGACAAATGTTTTAAGAAATTATATTATAGTATGCATATCAAAATAGTATGAAAACATACTAAAATATCTTATATACTATAACAAATAAGAAAATGTAACAAATTATAGAAAAGGATCGGTGGTTTTATGAAAAAGACAGGAAAGCTAATATTTATTATGTTATTAACACTTATTGTAGCTGCATCATTAGTTGCATGCTCCAAGGATAATGCCAATAATAATACGAATGATTCTTCCGATAAAGAGATAACAGAAGGCAATCAGAATGGTACTTCGAAGGATATTGTTAACGTCGGTGTAACAGATTCATTAAGCTCGGTAAACCCTTTATTGCAGGATGGTACAGAGGTTGTTAAATATACCACATCCCTAGAGTTTCTACCATTAATGGAGCTTAATCAGAATTTAGAGTTCGTAGGTCAGTTGGCAAAAGAGATAACTACAGAGGATAATAAGACATTTACCATTCATTTAGATGAAAATGCTGTCTGGTCTGATGGTGAGCCGATTACATCAGAGGATGTAGTCTTTACTTATTTACTTTGGACCAGTCCGGAAATCGGAAGCGTAGGTATGTCTATGGAGAAGATTGTAGGAACTGGAGACGACGGATATGCCAAGCAGGGTGCAACATCAATAGAAGGTGTTGTGGCTGTTGATGAAAATACGGTAGAGATAACCACAAAGACAGAGATGGCATTGCATTCCTTTACCAACATCTTTGGACGTTATATTCTCACATTACCTGAGCATGTTCTTGGTGATGTACCTAGGGCAGACCTGTTGTCCTATGAATGGTTTAATGCACCAACTGTAGTAAGCGGACCATATTTTATTAAAGATGTGGATTTAAATCATTATGTTACACTTGAAGCTAATGAGAACTTCTTTTTGGGAGCACCCAAAATCAAGAATTTAAATATTAAGGTGGTTACCGCCAGTCAGCTTCTTGCCGGTCTTAGATCGGGTGAAATTGATCTTGTGCAGCAAACTACCGGTGCGATTTTACAGGAGGATTATGATTCTGTTAGAGCCCTTGAAGGTATCACTGTATATGACGGAACACCAGTAACTAATCAGTCTATCTTCTTTAATACTGAGCGTGTTACGGATGCAAGGATTCGTCAGGCAATCTTATATGGAATTGATCGCCAGACTATACTGAATGATTTGATGAAGGGACAGGGAGAAGTAGTAGAAGGTTTCTTAGCCAGCGCAGGCCCCTTCTATGATAATGTAGCCCCTGCTGCCTATGATCCTGATAAGGCTATAGAGCTTCTTAATGAGGCAGAGGCAGACGGTTGGGATAAATCTACGGAGTATACTTTCTATGTGAATAGCGGCGACACCACATTTGTACAGATTGCTAGCTTTATAGCTGCAAAGCTTGGTGAGATTGGCCTTAATATTAAGATAAATACAGTGGATATCGCTTCCTTGCTTTCAGTAGCTGGAACAGGTGAGTTCGATCTACTAGCAGTACAGTATACCTACACTCCTGTGGATCCCTACACTGATATAAGCTGGTTATTGTCAAAGGGTGGTTGGACCAGATATCAGAATGATGAAGTCGATCAGGCTCTTGATTTGACACAAAAATTAACGGATATAGATGAAGTAATAAATCAATATCGTATAATTACAGATATAACTCAGCAGGAGGTTCCAATGATTTCTGCCTATATCATCAGTGCAATAGGAGCGGTAAGTGACCGTCTTGAAAACGCTTTACCTGATGTATACGGAACATTTATTAATGTTCATGAATGGGAAATTGTAAAATAGTTTTGAACAGTGAATATTTTTAGCTTATTTAGGGAGGTAATTTCCTCCGTTGCAAGTAATCATAGCTTGAAATTATTGAGGAGGAAAGACATGGCACCTTTATTACAGGTGGAGGATCTTACAATAGGTTTTATAGAGGATAATAGACAGACGATTGTAGTAGAGACGGTTGGTTTCTCGGTAAAAGCAGGGGAAGTTCTGTGTATTGTTGGAGAATCCGGTTGTGGTAAAAGTGTTACTGCCTTATCCCTCCTTGGTTTGCTCAGCCCCAATGCCCGTGTTATAGATGGTAGTATTGTATTCGAGGGAAAGGACCTTCTTAAAATGAGTGAGAAGGAACTAGATAGTATCAGGGGTAGCGAAGTAACTATGGTGTTTCAGGATGTTATGAACAGTCTAAATCCCGTACTTACCATCGGAAATCAATTGACTGAAGTAATTCGTATTCATATGAACTATGATAGAAAAAGAGCTAATGAATATGCTATAGAAATGATAAAAAAGGTAGGCTTACCAGATGCTAAGGCAGTTATGAAGAAGTATCCTCATATGCTTTCCGGAGGAATGCAGCAGAGGGTTATGATTGCGATGGCTTTGGCCTGCGACCCTAAGCTGATAATAGCCGATGAGCCTACCACTGCTTTGGATGTCACTATACAGCTTCAGATTATGAAGCTCTTAGTGGAGCTACAGAAGGAATTTCATATGTCGATTTTATTGATTACTCATGATATTGGACTTGTGGCAGAGCTTGCTGACAGGGTCATTATAATGTATGCGGGTCAGTTTATGGAGGAGGCACCTGTGAACTGGTTATTTGACCATCCTTCACATCCATATACAAGGGCACTTCTCGAATCGGTTCCCTGTATATATGATTCTCCTGATAAGAAGCTAACCTCCATTCCCGGTACTGTTCCTGAGAATTATCAGGATATCGAAGGGTGCAGGTTTTATGGACGTTGCTCCTATGGAATCCCGTCCTGTAAGGAAAAGCAGGTTTATTCTGAACTTAAAGAGGGGCATTTTGTGAGATGCCACCGAGCAGTAAAGGGGGAGATTCCTTTTGTATAATGAGGAAGAAAGAAAGCCTCTGATAGAAGTCCGCGGATTAAAAAAGTACTATCCTGTGAGGGGTTCGACCATTAGTAAGAACAGACCCGTTACCCACGCCGTGGATGGTGTGGATTTTGAGATATATGAAGGAGAAACACTTGGCATTGTTGGAGAATCCGGTTGTGGCAAGTCCACTATCGGACGCCAAATTGTAGCCCTGGAGAAGCCTACTTCGGGGCATGTTCTATATCAGGGAGAATCGCTTTCTGATATGGCTACAGGCCGCCTTCGTAAAATTAGAACTCAATTACAGATGGTGTTTCAGGATTCTACCTCTTCTTTAAATCCGAGGAAGCAGGTTTATGATATTCTGGCAGCACCTATGCTTTATCATGGAATTATAGAGAGTAATATGCTTGATGGAGAGATTAACAGACTTTTAGACCTTGTCGGACTACCAAAGTCTATGAAGCATAGATATCCCCATGAGTTTTCAGGGGGACAGAGACAAAGAATAGGTATCGCTAAGGCTCTTTCTGTAAAGCCAAGACTTATAGTATGTGACGAGCCTGTAAGTGCGCTGGATGTATCAGTTCAAGCACAAATTTTGAATCTCTTAAAGCAGCTACAGGACGAGTTGAAGTTAACATATGTATTTATTGCTCATGGATTGGGTGCAGTTCGCTATGTAAGTAGCCGTATTGCCATAATGTATCTTGGCAGGATCGTGGAAATTGCAGCTACTCAGGAGCTTTTTGATGACCCTGTACATCCCTATACCCAGGCTCTGTTTGATGCTTCTCCCTTACCTGCTCCCAAGCTTCGGGGTAGGCAACGGATAGTACTAAAAGGCGAAATCCCCTCATCGGTGAATCCTCCAAGGGGCTGTAGATTTCACACCAGATGTCTTCATGCCATAGAATCCTGTAGGATTAATGACCCAGAACTTTTAATTGTAAAATCTGGAAGTAATCATAAGGCTGCTTGCCCTGTACTTTTAGCGGCGAGAGGAGAATATAATGCTTAAATATATAATAAAAAGAATATTAATCGCTATACCGGTGCTTATCGGTATTACTATTCTGGATTATGCCATTATGAGTCTTGCCGGTAGTCCCCTGGAAATGATGCTGGGCCCAAAGACAACTGAAGCAGCCTTGGAAGCTAAAGCGATACAGCTTGGACTTGACAAACCCTTCTATGTTCAATATTTTGTCTGGCTTAAGAATATGCTGCAGGGAAATATGGGATATTCTATAAAGAGCTATCAGCCTGTAAGCCAGATAATAGGTAGCCATCTGGGTCCAACACTTTTACTGATGGGAACCTCAATGCTTGTGGGACTTGGAGTCGCCATACCCATAGGCATTTATAGTGCAATCCATAGATATACAAAGAGAGATTATGCTTTGGTAACTATGTCATTTTTCGGGACTAGTATACCCAGCTTTTTTCTATCCTTAATATTTATATATTTATTTACGGTAAAGATGGGCTGGCTTCCATCCAGTGGAATGAAAACCACAGGAGGAGACGGAGGATGGGTTGACTTAATTAGACATATGATTATGCCTGTATTAGTTCTTGCCATATCTATTGCTGGTTCAAATATTCGCTATGTAAGAAGCGCAGTTCTTGAGATACTTCAAAAGGATTATGTCCGTACAGCAAAGTCTAAGGGTATTGGACGCTTTCTTACTATCAATAAGCATGCTCTTCGAAATGCTCTTATACCTATCATAACCGTAATTGGTATGCAGATACCGACTCTTTTTGGCGGTGCAGTTATTGTTGAGCAGGTTTTTTCTTGGCCGGGTCTTGGACTTATCACGATGAATGCTATTATGAGTAGGGATTATCCAGTAATTATGGGAGTTGCCCTATTAACAGCAGTGGTGGTGCTTATGGCTAATCTAGTTACAGATATTTTATATGCTTTAGTAGACCCTACCATAAAGTATTAGAAACGGAGATAAGAATGAGTAAATCCGGAAGTTCAGAAAATAAAAAAAGTACATTCGGGATGGTAATTAAGCGTTTTAAGAAGCATAAGCTGGCAGTGGTGAGCTTATATTTTCTGAGTATCATGACCATTCTTGCTTTACTTGCACCAATAATTTCGCCCTACGATCCAAATCAAGTAAGCACAGCCTTTTCATCTCCTCCCTCTTTAGCGCACTGGTTTGGAACTGATCAGATAGGAAGGGATATGTTCAGTAGGCTTTTATATGCCACGAGAATATCTTTGTTTGTTGGGTTTGCCGCGACTGTCATATCTACAGTAATCGGTGTAATACTAGGATTAGTTGCAGGATATTTTGGTGGCGTGGTAGATATTATTATCATGCGCATAACTGATACTATTATGTCATTTCCATATATACTTCTTGTGCTTGTAGCAGCAGCTATATTTGGGCCAGGATTATGGAATATTATTTTGATTCTTGGTTTTGTGGATTGGCCGGGTGCAGCCAGATTGGTCCGTGGAAATGTTCTCTCTCTTCGGGAAACCAATTTTGTGAAAGGAAATGTGGTTGCGGGAATGCCTAATCGATATATACTATTTTCGGAGATTCTTCCAAATACTATTGGCCCTGTTCTGGTATATGCTACTTCGGTATTTGCCATATCGATACTTGACGAGGCAGCACTGAGCTTTCTAGGAATGGGTGTTCAGCCTCCTACCGCTAGTCTAGGAAATATTTTAAACGGAGCGGAATCCATAACAATACTCACCAGTAAGTTTTGGCTCTGGGTACCAGCAGGTGTTCTTATTATATTACTAGTTGTAAGTATTAACTTTGTCGGAGATGCTCTTCGAGATGCCATAGATCCGTCGGCAAAGGAATAGAAAAATCATGTCATAAAAATTGTTGTATATATCTTGGATTAATCTGCATATCGTGGAGATAATATATATATAAAGGGGTTGCCTAGTGCCAATAGTTGGTACATTATGGTGGCCTTTTTTTGATTATCAGCCTAGAAATGGCAATATATATTGGCATAATACACTAACACATTGACTAATAGTATTAGAAAAATTCTACAAATTTAACAAAAGTCCCTTAAAACACTAACAAAAGAGCTGGATTTCTGTTATAATATATTATAGAAGAGAATTTTCTATTTGAACCCCCTGTTTTACAGATCGTATTCTTCATACGATTGACATATAGATTTAGGCTAAAAAAAGATTTGATATGATACTTGTGTTGGTTTTTCAAGGAAGATAGGAGAGATTAAATGTATGAATTAGGAGACTATATTATCTACGGTAACCATGGTGTATGTAGGGTTGAGGAAATAGGCGGCCTTAATATATCGGGTATTGATAAAAGCATAGAATGCTATACACTTCAACCTGTATTTTCAAAGGCGAGTACATTATATACTCCGGTAGATAATGATAAAGTAGCTATGAGAAAGGTTATTTCTAATGAAGAAGCAGTCGAATTATTGGATCAAATCACAGATGCACCTTTACTTTGGATCGAAAATGATAAGCAAAGGGAAGAGGCCTACAAGACAGCCCTAAGAGATCGCGACTGCATGGACTGGGTGAAGATGATAAAGACTCTATATGTAAGAAAGCAAGAGCGTTTATCTCAGGGTAAAAAGCTGACATTTACAGATGAAAAGTATCTGGGCATTGCTCAGGATTTTCTCTATGGTGAGCTTTCCATTGCTATGGATATTGATAAGGAAGAAGTAGAAAATTTAGTTATGGATCGTCTAGAACAGCTAGACACAGTTGATTTGTAAGAAATAAAATCTATTATCTGAGAATTTTATAACTTATGACTTATATATAGAATAAATATATTCTATTTGCCCTATGTGCTAGGATTTGTTAACATTAATTAAGGCTTGAAGCAGAAGGTTGCCTTAAAGCTTAATATGTTAATGATAAGAGGGGATTTTATGAAAAGAACTAAGATGTTCGGGGTAATTTTAATTATTACACTTCTTTTAATTTCCTGTGCGCAAAAGGAGACAGACACTATGAAGGATGACAAGAATAAAGAAACTACACCCACAGAAGCTGCAGATCCTACACCTACACCAGAACCGACTCCGACACCTGAGCCTACACCGACAGAGGTGCCTGAGATTGATTATTCTGATAAGAAGCTTGTGGCATTGACTTTTGATGACGGCCCCAATTTAGATATCACACCTCAGATATTAGATATACTAGAAGAGAAAGAAGTAGTTGCTTCCTTCTTTCTAATTGGAAAGTACATCACAGAAGATACAAAGCCTGTAATGGAAAGACAATTGGAGCTTGGATGTGAAATAGCTAATCATTCTTGGAATCATAACTCGATGAACGCATATACAGCCGAAGAAAATATCGATGAGATAACAAGAACTAGTGAATTAATAGAAGAGATGGTAGGTGTTACACCAAAATTCTTCAGACCACCTTTTATATCCACAAGCCCTACTATGTATGAATCAATTGATCTTCCCTTTATCAATGGAATCAATTGTGAAGATTGGAGTGCTACTGTAACTGCAGAACAGCGAGTTGAAAGAATATTGACTAATGTAAAGGATGGAGATATTGTACTTCTTCATGATTTCAACGGTAATAAGAACACAGTAGACGCTTTAGATGAAATGATTGATGGACTTATAGCTGATGGATACGCTCTTGTCACTGTAAGTAAGCTATTTGAACTTAAGGGTATAGACCCTAATCAAGAGAATAAACTTTGGACCAATCCAAATTGGTAATTTCGACATAAAAGATTCTAAACCAAGAACATGGCAGAGATGAGATATCTTAGCTGTGTTCTTGGTTTTTTACTGTAGATAGAAAATCTATTTGACAAAAATCATAGCATAGAGTATATTAATAAAATACAATGAATAAATATACAATTAATATACTAAGAACGTATAAATTAATATGAGAGGTCAGAATAATGATAAAGAAAATATTTGTAGATGGTTCCAGTGGGACAACAGGGTTGGAAATTAATGAAAGACTTAGCAGATATGATAATATTGAAGTTATGAAGATTGATTATGATAAAAGACGTGATATAGGTGAACGCAGAAAAATACTTAATGAGGCTGACTTAGTATTTTTATGCTTACCTGATGATGCAGCTAAGGAATCGGTGGCCTTAGTTACAAATCCTGATACCAAGATAATTGATGCAAGCACTGCTCACAGGACGGCTAGTGGATGGACTTATGGGCTTTCAGAATTATCACCTGCACATAAGGAAGCGATTATAAGCAGTAAGAGAGTAAGTAACCCGGGCTGCCATGCGACGGCTTTTGCTCTATCTCTATATCCTCTGATACATCATAAGGTAATGGCGGCTGATTATCCTGTGTCATGTCAAAGCATAACAGGATATAGCGGTGGGGGGAAAAGCTTAATTGAAAAGTATGAAATGAGTGTAGAGAATAATCCCTATACAAAGGCACCAAGACCTTATAGTTTAGGACTTAATCATAAGCATTTAAATGAGATGATGATGCACTCTGGTTTATCACAAGCACCTGTCTTTCTTCCAATTGTAGCTGACTATTATAAGGGATTGGCAACAATTATACCTATCCATACCAGGCTTCTAAATAAGAAGCTAGAAGGAAGAGAGCTTCATGGTTTATTGAAGGAGCATTATAAAAATCAGCATTTTGTTAAGCTTATACCATATATTGATGAACTAGCCCTAAAGGATAGCATGGTTAATAGTATCATACCTTCCGAAGGTTCTATATTTGATGGTGGGTTAGATATTACCGCATGCAATAATAGTAATATGGCTAATATATTTGTTATCGGAAATGATGAGAAAGGAATAGCTACGATTATTACCAGGCTTGATAATCTGGGTAAGGGGGCATCAGGAGCCGCCATCCAGAACATGAACCTTATGCTGGGCTATGATGAGAAGCTAAATCTATAGAAGTGTATATTGATACGAATACTAAACCCACTACTAAGCTAAAGGCGAAGGTCGTGGGTTTTATAATATTGAAGAATTAATGGATCTAGAGTATTATTAAGATATGAATGAAATAGACTATGGTGGAGTGAGAATTTTTTCGTTATAGGTATGAATCAAAAAACAGTCATTGTGGAGGATAAATCCTCCGTTATTAGTAGTGAAATAAAAATAATTTCTTGAGGGAGGATAAATTTTCCGTTATAGGTATGAATCAAAAAACAGTCATTGGAGGAAAATTAGTATGAAACTGGATTTTAACAGTAGAATAAAGGATCTTTATGAGAACCCTGTAGGTAGAGATATTATTAATAAGCTTCTGCTTCAATTAAACAAAAGCAGAAAGCTTATTACAAACCCTATAATTGGAAATCTTAGTATAGAGACAGTGGCAAAGCTAACAAAAAAGTCTATTGATCGTAAATTCTATGAATGTATATTAGAGCTGCTTAACAGTGAAAAGGATACACCATATAGTATACGAGGTTATTTAGATAGAAAATGGTGGAAGGAGGCTGTTGTATATCAGATCTATCCAAGAAGCTTTCAGGATTCTGACGGAGATGGTATAGGAGATATAAACGGTATTTGCTCCAGACTCGACTATCTAAAGGAGCTTGGTGTTGATGCCATCTGGCTCTCTCCCATATATGATTCACCAAATGATGACAACGGCTATGACATCAGGGATTATTATGCAATCATGAAGGAATTTGGAACCATGGAAGATTTTGATAATCTACTTGATGAGGTTCACAAAAGAGGAATGAAGCTGATTATGGATCTGGTTATTAATCATACATCGGATGAGCATGCTTGGTTTGTAGAAGCACTTAAGGGGTCAAAGGATCACCAGGATTATTATCATTTTGTAGAAAATAAAGATGATAATCCACCCAACAATTGGATTTCATTTTTCAGTGGATCGACTTGGAATTATTATGGGGACCTTGATGCATGGGCACTTCATCTGTTCTCAAAGAAGCAAATGGATCTTAATTGGGAGAATCCCAATATGAGGCAGAATATAATACACATGATAAAATGGTGGCTCGAAAAGGGAGTCGACGGATTCAGACTGGATGTTATAAACTATATTTCAAAAAAAGAAGGACTTCCCGATGGTAATAAGCTAGTAGGAGAACTTATGGGCTTTTACGGTGTTGAACACTATTTTTATGGACCTAAGCTTCATGAGTATCTGAGACAGCTCAAAAAGGAAGCCTTTGAGCCATACGATGCATTTACCGTAGGTGAGACACCGGGCGTAGGTATGGAGATGGCCAAGCTTCTGACAGCGGATCACAGAAAAGAGCTGGACATGATATTTTCCTTTGACCACCTAGAAACACCTGGACATGGTAAGTTTGATGATTATGCCTATGATTTAAATTATTATAAGAAATACATGATAGACTGGATGGAGAATTATAGTAGCTACGGCTCCATGTCATTATTTTACGAGAATCATGATAATCCTAGGATGATTTCAAAGGTTAATCCAAATCCGGTATATCATAGGCCGCTTGGTAAGCTACTGGCTATGATGCAGCTAACTCTAAAGGGCACACCATTTATATATCAAGGCCAAGAGATTGGTGCTGTCAACAGAGAGTTTGAAACTATAGATGATTTTAGAGATCTTGAAAGCATAAATCTTTATAATGAGATAAGGGAATCTCAGGGAGAGGAAGCGGCCTTAAGGAAGATCCTTAGTGGCAGCAGAGACCACTCAAGAACCCCTATGCAATGGGATACTAGTGATCATGCCGGGTTTACAACTGCTACTCCTTGGATAGATATCCACGGTGAATATCAGATGAAAAACGTAGCCACAGAGCTTGAGGATGAGGATTCTATATTGAATTTCTATAAGAAGCTTATAAAGCTACGTAAGGAAAACGAAGCATTCATATATGGGGGCATCAAGATATTAGATAAGAAAAGAAAGAATTCCTTCGTCTATCTTCGTAAATTCAAGGGGACTATGTTTTTGATAGAATGTAATCTATCGCAGGATTATATACTTAAAAAGAAAAAAAGGACTCCATGCAAGTTGATTTTATCTAACTATCAGGGCGAATCAGAGGAGCTTAGACCATACGAAGCAAACCTCTATAAAGTAATTCGATAGCAGTAAACTAATTGTTTCTAGTAGCAAAAGAGGAGGTAAATAGTATTGGGTAATGTGTCAGGGGTAAAAAAGTTATCCGATGAACAGATTATGGTGAAAGCTAATCAGCTGCTACAAGAGATGACACTTGAAGAAAAGGCTTCCCTCTGTTCCGGAGAGGATATGTGGAAATTAAAATCCATTGAAAGACTGGGCTTATCAGAGGTGTTTGTGGCAGACGGACCACATGGACTGCGTAAACAGGTTAAAAGCAAGGATAATCTTGGAATTGGAGAAAGTATACCAGCTGTTTGCTTTCCAACAAGCAGTGCACTTGCCTGTAGCTTTGATACAAAGCTTGCTTATGAAGTGGGAAAAGCACTGGGAGAGGAATGTCTTAAGGAAGGGGTTTCAGTTATTCTTGGCCCGGGAGCAAATCAAAAGAGAAGCCCCTTATGTGGAAGAAACTTTGAGTATTTTAGTGAGGATCCCTTACTTACAGGAGAAATGGCAGCAGCTATGATTAACGGGATACAAAGTCAAGGTGTTGGCACATCGCTTAAGCATTTTGCGGTAAACAATCAGGAAAGACGTCGTATGTCCATAGATGCGATTGTAGATGAAAGGGCACTTCGTGAGACATATTTACGGGGCTTCGAAATCGCCGTAAAAAAGGGTAAGCCTTGGACTGTAATGTGTGCTTATAATAAGCTAAATGGTACTTATTGTAGTGAAAACCCTTATCTACTTACCAAGATACTTAGAGATGAATGGGGCTTTGAGGGGCTTGTGGTATCGGATTGGGGTGCTGTAAATAACAGGGCTAAGGGTATAAAAGCAGGCCTTGATCTGGAGATGCCCGGAAGCAAGGGATATAATGACAGAAAGATTGTGGCTGCTGTCCATGAAGGTAGTTTATATGAGGATGAGCTTGACTTAGTAGTTGAACGTAATCTAGCACTCATACTAAAATCAATCCAATCAAAGAAAGAAGATGTATACTGTGACATGGATGCTCATCATCAGCTTGCTATTAGGGCAGAGGCTGAATCAGCTGTATTACTGAGGAATGAGGATAATACCCTTCCTGCCAGTACTACACAGAAGGCTGCTGTGATTGGCCTTATGGCTAAGGAGCCACGATATCAAGGGGCAGGAAGCTCAAAGATAAACCCATATAGGTTGGATAATGCATGGGAAGCCTTAATAGATAAGGGTCTTGATGCAGAATATGCACCTGGGTATTCTATAGATAAGAATAATAAAGAAGCAGGTAAAGATGAAGCATTATTAGATGAAGCTTGTAGGATATCAAAGGATAAGGATATAGTATACATATTTGCAGGACTTCCTGAGGGCTATGAATCAGAAGCCTTTGACCGAGAGCTAATGTCTTTACCCGATAATCAGAATAAATTAATAGAAGCAATATGCAAGGTAAATCCTAATGTTGTAGTAATTCTTGCCTGCGGAGCTCCTATAGAGCTTCCTTGGGTTAGTAAGGTGAAGGCGGTGTTGCTTTCCTATCTTGGAGGAGAAGGAGCGGGTACGGCAATAGCAGATCTTCTGCTTGGTAAAGCTGTACCATCAGGAAAGCTTGCCGAGACATGGCCCATAACCCTTAAGGATAACCCCTCCTATAATTATTTCCCCGGAGGCAGATCGACTGTTGAGTATCGGGAAAGCATTTATGTAGGATATCGCTATTATGAGAAGGCCAAAAAGCCTGTGCTGTTTCCATTTGGTCATGGTCTATCCTATACAAGCTTTACATATTCTGATCTTATGATATCATCGATGGAGTGCGAATACGGTGATGAGATAGAGGTTTCCTTTAAGATAAAGAATACCGGTGAGCTAAGTGGAAAGGAAACGGCACTTATATTCGTAACCCCTATGGATAGCACGGTATTCGTACCTGAGAAAGAACTATGTGCTTTTGAGAAGGTTTCTCTTGAGCCTGGGGAAGAAAAGAACATTAGTATTAAGCTGGATACGAAGAGCTTTGCTTATTACAATACCAAGATTAATGACTGGTATGCGCCAAGCGGTGAGTATTTCATACAGGTCGGAGCAGGTTCTGCTTCAATAAATCTTACAGATACCCTTAAGCTATCAAGTCCTGACATGCCTGAGCCTGATTATAGAAAAAACTTACCAACCTTCTATAATCTACCCTCTGATACGCTTATAATACCAGACCAGGAATTTGCTTATTTATATGGAAAGGAAATACTCGCAGGAAATGAAAAAGCAAAGCCTCCATATGATGCAAGCAATAATATAACAGATATAAAGCATACCCTAGTAGGCAAGCTGCTAATAAAGGTCATTAAGCGCATGGTTAAAAAGGGATCAAGTGGTTCCAAGGATAGCGATGCAATGATTTATGCTATGCTATTAGAAATGCCCTTTCATTTCATGGTTGCTGCCAGCGGTGAAGGAATTACAGAAAGAAATGTAAATGGTATATTGGATATGGCTAACGGACACTTCTTTAAAGGAATTTGGAAACTTATTAAAAAATAGTATTTTATCCAAATCAAATATAATAAGATACTTATGAAAATCAAGCCTTGAAAACATTAATAACGCTAGTGTTTCCAAGGCTTTATATTAATTTTCAGATGTAAATAACTTTATTAATTATATCAATCAAAATATTTATCAATTGTAACATAAATAAAGTATGGTTCTGAATTCCAGCTTCTTATATTAACCACATCATTGATTCTGGTATCATAACTGAAGCCATAATTTGCTGTAAAGTAACCTACACTATCTCCTTTGATTCTATAGTTAAGCTTTAAGTCATTTGAAGTTAAGGAGCTTGAAGCATCCTTTCTTGCTAATTCATTTGAAGATTCAAATACAAAAACATTGTTATCAAATTCGTTCCTATGCAATACATATCCATCAAAATCTCGAATTGTTACATTCAGCCTAATACCATAGGTTTTATCAGAGGTATTTTTCATTCTTCCAGTAAAATATAGATAGCCATCTTCTATAGAAATATATTCGAAACCGTCTAATATAAAGGGCTTTCCGTTAGATGTTGTATTTCCTACAAGCCAGATTCCTGTTTCTTCATCATAGAAGGATGCATCATAATCCAGTGTTGTGTTTAAAAACGGGATATAAGTATAGTCCTCTTCATAGTCTTCAGACCACATATCTTCACTATATTCCAAATTATCCCCGTACTCCTGTTCAAACCATTCATCATATTCGTCAGAAGCTAATTCATCATATTCATCATAATAATCATCTGTAGTAAAATCAATTTCTTCCAAGTAACCTATATCAGTAATAGTAAACGCTTCTTTACCGGTTATTGTTTTAGATGCTCCATCATTTATGGCTTCTAAATATACCTTTGTACCCATAGGATAATTATATTCTGTCACTAACTTATCAGGGAGAAGCCCTACAATTAGCCTATCACCGTCATACCAAGTTAAGTAATAACCATTATCAGAAAGAGTCTGTGATTCGATTATCGTCTCACCACTAAATAGCTTTGAGGCTGTTTCCTCTTCAGATACAGATTTCTCTTCAGCAGGTTCTAATAATTCTTCTTTTTCATTGGTAATAACTTCCTCTTCGTTCTGCACCTGGATATCCACATCCTCCTGCTTCTTCCCACAACCGACTAGAAAAATTGCTAGAGTAATAAACAATAATAATCCATATTTGCGCTTCATACAAATCTCCTTATTAGTAAGTTTTTGCTGTTAAACATTATACCATAATTATAACAAAATATAACCATTTTCTTTCTTTTTTGATATTATGTGACAAGAAAAAGCTTAGCCCCATAGGGACTAAGCTTTATTAAGTCATGAGCTTATTCATTATCTTCTGTTTTAACGAATATTTTCATCATACCATGTAGCTCATCTAAAAGGCGCAAACCGTCCTTCATGTCCAAACCTAGAGAACAGACAAGCTCTTCAGGAATGAGTAGAGCCTCATCTTGAAAATCCTTTCCCTTATCGGTTAGGCCGATATATACGTTTCTCTCATCCTTCTCACTACGATTTCGGGTTATATAACCCTGTGTTTCAAGCTTCTTAAGTAGGGGAGTTAAGGTTCCTGAATCTAGAAAAAGTCTATTCCCTAGATTCTTTACAGTTATATCATCCTCTTCCCATAGAGCCATCATTATGATATATCCAGTATAGGTTAGGCCGTAAGGGTCAAGTAAGGGCTTGTATTTTCGGATTATCTCCTTTGAACAGACATATAATGAAAAACACAGCTGGTTTTCAAGTCTCAGTATGGCATATTTTTTTTCTTTATCATCTAATGTTTTTTTAGTATTCACGGTGTTATCCTTTCTATCCTCTTGTTATGGGCATATTCAGATTGTACATTATCTAACTGCACAATTTAATTTTATACAATTTTATTTAAAAAGTCAAGAAAAGGTATTGACAAATAAAATAAATAGTATAAAATATAATTGTAAACAATATAAATATGACGAAATAATATTGTTAAGTACTCATATTAATTTTAAGTAATGTTAAAAATATAAGAGATAGATAAAAGAAAGGGAGTAATAACTATGAAGGATTTTAGAAAAATGGTTGAAAATCGCCGTTCCTATTATGCAATCGAAAAGAAATCCACAACTTCGGATGAGAATATCAAAGAGATTATTGAGCATGCAGTAAAGCATGTACCCTCACCCTTTAATTCACAAAGTGCTAGAGTAGTCCTTCTCCTAGGAGAGAATCATGATAAGCTATGGGAGATTACAAGAGAGACATTAAGAAAGATAGTTCCGGCAGAATCGTTTTCATCAACAGATGAAAAGATAAAAGGATTTAAAAACGGATACGGAACAATCATGTTCTTTGAGGATGAAGCAGTAGTTGAAGGACTTCAGGAACAGTTCCCTCTTTATAAGGATGCATTTCCTGTATGGTCACTTCAATCCTCAGGTATGCTACAGTATAATGTTTGGATTTCTATAGAGGAAACAGGTTTAGGAGCATCATTACAGCATTACAATCCTCTGATTGATGATGAGGTTAAGGAGACATGGGATTTACCAAAGAAGTGGAAGTTGCTTGCACAGATGCCCTTCGGAAAACCATTGCAAGAGCCGGGAGATAAGGAGTTTTCTCCATTGGATTACAGATTTAAAATGTTTTCATAAGATATAGAAGGTAAAATCATTGACGGAAAATAATATCATTTATTTCTTATAAATGATTTTATATAAATAGGTGGGGATGTGAAATCCCCACTTTTTTTGCTTTATAGGAAATTGCTCCATTCCAAAGAAACAGGAAATAAAATGCCTGCACAGAGGCAGGCATTAGAAGCAGATGATTGCAGATTAGAAGATATAAAAGCCTTCTTCCTCGGAATCATCATCA
>JAAYJU010000215.1 GCA_012522735.1 Clostridiales bacterium
TAAGAATCCTGAAGGTAATATCCTCTACCATATCCTCATTGCAGCCGTTACAATCAACGGTTCCGCCAAAGGATATCTCCGTATCATAATATTCAATTGGGCTTTCTTCACTTTCACTTGAGTATAGAATAAATACAGGCATATCTCCCTTAATTGTAAATTTATCCTCCAGGAGTCTTACTTCCATGCTATTTAACCTTATAGCATCAAATAATACAGATATTACATTACCCTTATTTGTTGGAAGTATAATTTCATCCTTAATTCGGAAGGTATCCTTCTTATCAACGCTAATATCAGTTATTTCAATGTTTTTACTTATGTACTGTACATCCTCTGGCCCCTCTACCATAACTCCTGTTTCTTCATCATAAAGCTCTTCGATTGCTACATTTAGACTCACTATGGACTTTACACTTAATTTTCTTGAATTAATAAGTCCTGTGGACAAATCCTCAAGCTCCCATTTTACAATAGGATCATCATCTGCGCAGGTAAGCTCCATATTTATTACCTCATCAAATGGAATTTCACCTGAGATGTTATGTATTGGTCTTGCGTCCTCTTCGCTAAAATATAGGACATTAAAGCCCAGCTCCCCCTTTACCAAGAGCTTGCCATTCATAGCTTTGATTTCACTGATTTTTAAATCTCCCTGCTGTGTTATTATCCGATCTATATCCGGCTTGATATCGGGAACATTAAAATCATCATCTAATGTAAGCTGCAGGGAGCTCTTACATTTCAATTTATTCATATGAATATTCTTTTTTATTAACTCCACTAATATCCCTCCTTGAATTTGGACATACGATTACATGCCTCTGACATATCATATTCATATAAAAAGGGATTTATGATTAGGGAGTAAATAATAAATAAAAAAAGGCCGAAACCATAAGATACTTACGGCTCCGGCCTTTACTTTATATTATCATTGTCTGCACAAAATAAGCTCAACATCCTTGGTTAGAACATCCGTATAGCTATATGACATAGTCCTTACTGGCATGTCAGTACTGCCTTGAGTCTTTACTAGAAAGATACTTGGATATGTCTCGGATATAAAACCTACTGTCTCGTCAATTCTGTGTCTGCCCCTGTTAATTCTGACTTTTACTTTCTTCCCCGTATGGCTTTTTACTGCATTCCGTACTTTATTTACATCCATCTGCTTCATCATATTAACTCCTTACTAATGATTCTATATCCATCGCGAGTCTTGTGCTACTATATGGACATAATACATTGATTTTATTACATATTTCATGCATCATAGGTATTATAGCATAAAATTCTAATATTTGTCAAGAAGTTTTCTGACAATTCAATATAGTTAGATGCATTTTTTAGTAAATTATGCACATAAATAAATCCATTTTTTGTGTTTTTTTATAGAATATTTTTGGCACATAGTTATTTATACCTAGTGCCTTTTAGAATTAATGCACAAAACTATAGGTAGCAATCTAAAAATCACCAGTCAATTTAACTAATTTTTATACAATATATGGACATCAAACTAATTAATAGTACAAAATGTAGTGGTTTCCAGTGCTCTCGGTAATATTTGCATTATCACTACTCAAATACTATCTTTTTATCTATAAACTCAAGTTTTACGACAATATAGGGATAGGTCACACCCTGTGTTACTAAATCATCTTGGGATGGCCCTATCAAATTTGTATCAAAATAGATGGCGTTGTCAGTAAGAAATA
>JAAYJU010000216.1 GCA_012522735.1 Clostridiales bacterium
GAAATCAGACTGCTGCAAAAGAACCTTTATAATAAGAAACTTGACCTTTATGACTTGGCACAACTAACGCTGATTAAAAAAAGACTAAAGCACACGAAAGATTTTGAGTATTTTAGGCATGTGGTTATAGATGAGGCTCAGGATTTCGGTGTTATGATATTCTGCCTACTAAAGATTCTTTTTCCCTCTTGCACATATACCATAATGGGTGATGTGTCGCAAAACATTTATTATGATGCAGGAATGAACAGCTGGGACGTCATGAGAAATGAAATATTTAACCCGGATAAAGATAAATTCTATATCTTAGCAAAAAGCTATAGAAATACGATTGAAATATCAGAATATGCCGGTAAAATCCTTAAAAAATGTAGCTTTGAGACCTATGAGATTCAGCCAATCATCCGTCATGGAAAAAATGTTACCTTAACCAAAGCAAACAGTGAGCAGGAGATGGTTATGGCAGCGGTAGAAATGGCCAAGAGTATTTTTGAAAATGGCTATGATACAACAGCGATTATATGTCGTACCATAGAGGAAGCCCGAAGAGTAGAGGGGCTTCTAATACCCCATATAGCCGTGACACAGCTTCCTGATAATCTGGAGGATATGACATTTAAGAACGGAATCATGGTTTTGCCGATTCATATGACAAAGGGATTGGAATTTGACGGGGTCATAATATGGAATCCGGATGAATATAGCTACAGATCGGATGATGCGGATGCAAAGCTTTTATATGTGGCAATAACAAGGGCTATGCATGAATTGTATATTGTATACAAAGGTAATCTTTCGAAGCTATTAATATAAAATTCTATTTTTAAGCTTCATCTTTAGGTTTTCTTTTCTGTTTAACATGTTTTACTGTAAGTCTTGGTACCAGGCACCGAGTACCTTCTTAGCAGTATACAGGGCATCTTCGTAGGAGAAATCACCCTGTGTAGCTATATCCGATACACCATGGATATCTCCCATATCAGAGGAATATTCTGAAAGCTTGTATATTCCGTAGTTATAATCCGCGGGGCCATGCTCATAATGAGTTACAATTGGTGTTATGGAAGCATCGCTTATATAAGTTTCAGAGTCATCCTTTGTTATAGTCACATGGGCGATTCCTCCCAGCATACGGGCAGGTTCCTTTTGATATGAAAGAAAGTTACCCAAAGAATAATAGACAAGCATATTATGACCAGACTCTGAAGTGACCCATTCTACCGGTTGAATAACATGAGGATGGGTGCCGATTACAAGATCCACACCAAGCTCATAATAAAAATCAACCAGATCTCTTTGTGTATTTATGGGATTATAGACATATTCTGTACCCCAATGTGGATAAACAACAACAAAATCAGCTAGCTCGTGGGCTTTTATTATATCCGCTTCCATTTGCTCCTTATCTAGCATATTTACTAGATAAGGCTTGTCCGAAGGAATCTTATATCCATTTAGACCATATGTATAATTTAGCATGGCTATCTTAATGCCGTTTTTTTCGATTATAGGTACCTTGTCTCGGTCTTCCTGGGTTTTATTGATACCAAGTACGGTTATGTCTGGGTACTCATCCCAATGTTCAAAGGTATTGGTTACGCCCCTTAACCCTTTGTCAAGTGTATGGTTGGTAGCATGTAGTACCACATCAAAGCCAGCCTCTACAAGGGCATCTCCGATCTCTGTAGGAGAATTAAATGCGGGATATCCAGAATAGCTTAAATCTTTACCGCCTAATATTGTCTCTTGATTTACAACTGCTATATCTGCAGCAATAATCTCATCCTTAATCTCATCATATAGATGGTCAAAGTTATAGGAGCTATCCTCCTGCTTACCGCTTTGCACTACTTCGATATGAATAAGGTTGTCCCCGACAGCCAAAAGAGTTACCTGACTAAGGTTATCAGAAGCTATTACCTGAGTAGATAGGGCCTCAAGAGTTTTTAAGGGCCATTGTAAAAGTTCAAAGTCAGCCCATCGTCTTAGGGAGCCCTCATCAAAGGTCCAGGATGGAGTAGAGATAGGATAGTCCATCTCGTCTTCATAATACCAAGGATCTTCAGGATGAAGAGGATTGGTAAGGACATGAAAATCTTGGGCAGGCATATAGCCCTGGGCAAAAAGATAAGCCCTATTACCATTTTCATCATAAGCCATATCTACTACAAGAACACAATGACCGGGGCTTCCTCCTTCAAGGAGCATATCTCCGGGAAGTAAATCATCCAAGGAAATAGGGCTGCTTTCAGCTGTAAGTGAAAGGGTACCTGCGTATGCAAATACCATCTCCATATATTTAATAAAGGTTTCATAGGAGTCATCATATGAGGCGGATTTATTCCATGTAACATCATTCCCGTCTACCCTTATGCGATATCCGTCCCGCCACTTGGTATAATTCATATAGAAGCCATTTGTTAGGTGGAAGGCGATTTTATCATACTCTTCAAGTGACCAGTAATACTCAGCATATATTCGCATAATTGAATCCGCACATTGCTGCAAATCCCTTTGTCCTATATTAATATCAAATACAGCCACATGATTATTCTGATTACCAATAGGTGCTCCGTCATATTTTAAGACAATGCTACCGTCATCCTTTAGAGCTATGGTTCGTATAAAGCCCGTGATTTCATCGGTGCTAGAATCAACTCGGGTATATCCAACAGGTACTGATATTCGGGTATCTAAGGTTCTACCCTCGGGTTGGATGTAGTTAGGAGGCTGGGGGATATTTACACTTTCTGTATCTATAGAAGCGCCATCATCAAGGGATGTGTTATCTATGTCATCATCAGTATTGTCATCAATATCAAGACTATTTTCATCTATGCCTTTTGTATTGCCAGCCGAACTATCATTATGCGCAGACTTATTCGGGCTGATTTTCTCCTTTTTATCACAACCCACAAGAATAAGTAATATTATTAATATAATAAGGTAAAACTTAATACCTATAGACTTTGATTTTTTGTGAAAGCCAATACTTTGCTTCATAAGGGTCTCCTTTATACACTATAAGTAGATTAGATAGTATACTCTAATAGGCTTCTGTTTATTGACAGTATAGCATAGACATCATTATTTTGCATTATATGAATTATTTGACAAAGCAAAAAATGCATGTTATACTTTGACATAACTATAACAAGAAAAGCAGTGAAGAGAAGAGTAATCAGTGGAACAATCGACAGAGAACCCCGGTAGCTGAGAAGGGGGGATATGCATATGCATACGCATAAGCATACGCAGAAGCTGACGAAGATGGTCTTGGAGCAGCACACCGAGGAAGTTATTCTAAGGCTGTGACGGCAGCATCCGTTATCATGCTAGGCTGTATTTGCAGCGACTAAGGCCTATGATTCGTAAGACATGGGTAAATTAAAGTGGTACCACGGGAAGTTCTCTCGTCTTTAAAAATATTAAAGATGAGAGTTTTTTTATTGAATGGTAGAAGGTTATAAGATATTGCATTTATAATTGAGAAAAAAGGACGGAAAGGAAGATAAACATGAGTAAAAAGCCATATTATATTACAACCGCCATAGTTTATACATCAGGCAAGCCCCACATCGGCAACACCTACGAGATTATATTAGCTGACAGCATTGCAAGGTTCAGACGATGGGAAGGCTATGATGTGTATCTACAGACAGGAACCGATGAACACGGACAAAAAATCGAATTGGCAGCTAAAGAGGCTGGTGTAAGCCCCAAGGTATATGTGGATAAAATAGCCGCACAAATCAAGGATATCTGGGACTTAATGAACACCTCTTATGATGGATTTGTTCGAACTACCGATCCTGATCATGAAAAGCAAATTCAGAAAATTTTCAAGAGGTTATATGATCAGGGAGACATCTACAAGGGATTTTATGAAGGAATGTATTGTACTCCATGTGAATCCTTCTTTACCTCATCACAGCTTAAGGATGGCAAATGTCCCGATTGTGGTAGAGAGGTTCAGTATGCCAAGGAGGATGCATACTTTTTTAAGCTTAGTAAATATGCCGATCGCTTGATTTCCCATATAAAAAGCCATCCGGAGTTCATCTGGCCAGAATCCAGAAAGAACGAGATGATGAACAACTTCCTTATTCCGGGCCTTCAAGATCTTTGCGTTTCAAGAACATCCTTTAAATGGGGTATTCCCGTGGACTTTGACGACAAACATGTTGTATATGTCTGGATAGATGCTTTAAGTAATTATATAACAGGCATTGGCTATGATGCGGACGGTAACAGCAGTGATCAGTTCAAGAAATATTGGCCAGCAGATCTTCATTTAATCGGTAAGGACATATTAAGATTCCATACCATATATTGGCCGATTATGCTTATGGCACTTGATATTCCTCTTCCAAAGCAGATATTTGGTCATCCTTGGCTTTTGCAGGGTAGTGCCGGTGACAAGATGAGTAAATCAAAGGGCAATGTATTATATGCCGATGATTTAGTAAAGCTCTTTGGCGTGGACGCAGTAAGATATTTTGTCCTTCATGAAATGCCCTATGATAATGACGGTGTTATTACTTGGGAGCTTCTTGTTGAGAGAATTAACTCAGAACTAGCAAATACACTAGGTAATCTTATAAATCGCACTATTTCCATGTCAAATAAATACTTTGATGGATTTGTTAGCGACGGCAAAGTAAATGAGCCTGTGGATGAGGAATTAAAGAAGCTAGTGCTAGATACACCTGGCAAGGTAATTGCTAAGATGGAGAAGCTTAGGGTTGCCGATGCCCTCACCGAAATATTCAATCTCTTTAAGCGTTGTAATAAATATATTGATGAGACAATGCCTTGGATACTGGCAAAGGATGAGGATAGAAAAGCCCGACTTGAAACCGTATTATATAATCTGGTAGAAAGCATATGTATCGGAACAAGTCTACTAAAGCCCTTTATGACCGAGACAGCCGATAAGATATTTGCACAGCTTTCTGCAAAGGAAAGAAGCCTTGAAGAGATTGAAACCTTTGGACTGTATCCATCTGGGACAAAGGTAACAGATAAGCCTGAGATATTATTTGCAAGGCTGGATATAAAAGAGGTCTTAGAGAAAGTAGAGGCTTCCAAAGAGGCTGACAAGGATAAGAATCAAGACCAGGATAATAAAGAGCAAGAAGACAATGCATCTGATGTCA
>JAAYJU010000217.1 GCA_012522735.1 Clostridiales bacterium
AAAATTTATAATTAATGTAGGAGGATAAAACCTCCGTTAGTAGTGCATAAATATATAGTATATTAAGGAGGTTTGACATGTATAACAAGGTGTCAACGGATTTAAACTTTGTCGAGAGAGAGAAGAAGGTTCTTGAGTTCTGGAAGGAAAACAAAATATTTGAGAAGAGTATAGAAGAGTCGGAGGGGAAAAAGAACTTTACCTTCTATGATGGTCCTCCGACCGCCAATGGCACGCCTCATATAGGTCATGTGCTTACCCGTGTGGTTAAGGACATTATTCCTAGGTATCGCACTATGAAGGGATATAATGTTCTTCGTAAGGCCGGATGGGACACCCATGGGCTCCCCGTTGAGCTAGAGGTTGAGAAGATGCTTGGTATCTCTGGTAAGGATCAGATTGAGGAATATGGTCTTGAGCCCTTCATTATGAAATGTAAGGAAAGTGTCTGTAAATACAAAGGTATGTGGGAGGAATTCTCCGATGTGGTTGGTTATTGGGTTGACATGGAGGATCCTTATATTACCTATGAGAATAATTATATTGAATCTATATGGTGGTCTCTAAAACAGATATGGGATAAAGACCTATTATACAAGGGCTTTAAGATTGTTCCTTATTGCCCAAGATGTGAGACTCCCTTATCAAGCCATGAGGTTGCCCAAGGCTATAAGGATGTTAAGGAGAAATCCCTTATAGCTAAGTTTAAGCTAAAGGACAAGGAAGATGAATACATTCTGGCATGGACCACGACTCCCTGGACTCTTCCTTCTAATGTCGGGCTTTGTGTAAATCCTGACGAGACCTATGTGAAGGTCAAGGTTCAGGTAGATGAGAAAGGAAATATAATCTCTAGTAAGGGCTGTGGATGTAATCATGGTCACCATGGTGAAGGCCATCAAGATAAGAATTCCAATAAGGAGCAGGATGTACTACACCACCACGAAGCACCTGTAGCAGTAAGCACAGAGAAATACATTCTAGCAGAGGCTCTTCTTAATATAATAGAAGGTGATTATGAGGTCCTAGAAAGCTTTAAGGGTAAGGAGCTTGAGTATATCGAATATGAGCCTCTATTTGATTATGCAGATGTAGATAAGAAAGCATTTTATGTTACCTGCGACCACTATGTTACATTAACAGATGGTACAGGTGTGGTTCATATCGCTCCTGCTTTTGGTGAGGATGACTCTCGTATAGGTAAAAACTATGATCTCCCCTTTGTTCAGCTGGTAGACGGTAAGGGTGAATTCAAACCTGAAGCAAGAGATATTTCAGGGATGTTTTGCAAGGATGCAGATGAGCCTATTATGAAGATGCTTCACGAGAAAGGGTTACTATTCAAGGTCTTAAAATTCGAGCATAGCTACCCCTTCTGCTGGAGATGTGATACACCGCTGATTTATTATGCCAGAGAATCCTGGTACATCCAGATGACTGCCATCAAGGATGAAATGATAGCAAATAACAATACAATCAACTGGATGCCGGAAAGTATGGGTCAAGGTCGCTTTGGTGATTGGTTGAAGAATTTACAGGACTGGGCTCTTTCAAGAGACCGTTATTGGGGTACTCCTCTACCCATATGGGAATGTGAGGACGGGCATAGGCACTGTATCGGAAGTATAGAGGAGCTAAAATCCATGTCGGACAATTGTCCTGACGATATTGAGCTTCACCGTCCATACATCGATGACGTTACAATAAAATGCCCAAAATGTGCCAAAGAAATGAAGAGGGTCCTACCGGTAATTGACTGCTGGTATGATTCGGGCTCTATGCCATTTGCACAATGGCACTATCCATTTGAGAATAAAGAGACGTTTGAAGAGAGATTCCCTGCTGATTTTATCAGTGAGGCGGTAGATCAGACAAGAGGATGGTTCTATTCCCTGCTTGCAATATCTACCCTGATATTTGGAGAAACCTCCTTTAATAATTGTATAGTCCTTGGTCATGTACAGGATGAGAACGGTCAGAAGATGTCCAAATCTAAAGGAAACGCTGTAGAGCCTATGGATGCATTGGCTCAGTACGGAGCGGATGCTATTCGCTGGTATTTCTCAGTTAATTCTGCCCTTTGGCTTCCTAACCGCTTCCATGGTGGTGCTGTTACTGAGGGTCAGAGAAAGTTCATGGGTACATTTTGGAATACCTATGCTTTCTATGTCCTTTACGCCAATATTGATCAGTTTGACGCCACAAAATACAAGCTAGAATATGATAAGCTTCCTGTTATGGATAAATGGCTATTATCAAGGCTGAACAGTCTCATTAAGACAGTTGACGGCTATCTAGATAATTATAAGATTACCGAGTCAGCAAGGCTTATGTCCGATTTCGTGGATGAGCTTTCTAACTGGTATGTAAGAAGAAGCAGGGAGCGCTTCTGGGCAAAGGGTATGCCACAGGATAAGATAAATGCTTATATGACTCTATATACTGCACTTACAGAGCTTTCTAAGCTAGCGGCACCATTTGTTCCCTTTATGACAGAGGATATTTATCAAAACCTTGTTGTTAATCTTGATAAAACCGCAGCCGGAAGCATTCACCTAAGCTCATACCCGACTTTTAATGAGGACTACATCAATAAAGAGTTGGAAAAGAACATGGAAGAGGTTCTTGAGATTGTTGTGCTAGGTCGTGCCTGCAGGAATACTGCTAATATCAAGAATCGTCAGCCAATAGGTAAGATGTATGTGAAAGCGGACGATACACTTTCCGAGTTCTTTAAGGATATAATCGCAGATGAGCTTAATGTTAAGGAAGTGTTATTTACCGATGATGTGAGAGATTTCACATCCTATAGCTTCAAGCCACAGCTAAAGACCTTGGGACCTAAATTCGGTAAGCAAATCGGTGCTATAAGACAGATTTTATCAGACTTAAATGGCAATGAAGCCATGGATGAGATAAACTCCACAGGAAAGCTGGGAATTACATTAGAGGGCTCTAGAGAGTATATTGATAAGGATGACCTTCTTATCGAAGCGGCTCAGGCTGAGGGTTATATATCAGATTCAGACCATGGAGTGACAGTGGTCTTAGATATAAAGCTTTCTGAGGAGCTAATAGAAGAGGGATTTGTCCGTGAAATCATCAGTAAGCTTCAAACCATGCGTAAGGATGCAGATTTTGAGGTTATGGATCATATCCGTGTAAGCTCAGAGGGTAATGATAAGATAAAAGCTATACTGGAGCGCAATACCGAAGAGATCAAATCTGAGGTATTGGCAGATGCCTTAGAGCTTGATAAAGCGCAGGGTTATGTAGCGCAGTGGAGCATTAACGGAGAGCAGGTTACATTTGGAGTAGAAAAGCTTTAAAAAGTTTACTTTTCCACGGAATTATACTATAATGAACATGACATATAATTCTATTGGAAAGGTGGATGTTCTATGAAGCTTATCTATGTAATCGTACGAAATATTGATAGCGGGGATGTTACAGCTGCATTAAATAAAGAAGGATACTATGTGACAAAGCTGGCCTCGACAGGGGGCTTTTTACGAGAGGGCAATACAACCTTAATGATCGGAACAGACGAGGAAAAGGTAGATGATGTCATAAATATCGTAAAGAAGGCTTGTGGTCCTAGAAAGCAGATTATATCCAATCCGGTTGGAACCGGTGAATACACCTCAATGAATGTAGTAGTTAATGTAGGAGGAGCGACTATCTTTGTTATGGAAGTAGATCGCTTTGAAAAGATTTAATAATCCCTATATGACATTTTAAGATACTTATAAGCAGATTTATTTAAGTGAGGGCCAAGTATATATACTTGGCTCCACTTTTTTTAGAAAATTGTATAAATTCTGTGAACTGGAGATTTCGGCTTTATTTTTTTGTCCAAATATGTTATAAAGAATGAGTGCAATGTAAAAGAGGGAAAAGGAAAGGGTTAAGTAAATGAAAAAGATTGTGGTGTTATTAATACTAAGTTTAAGCGTGATGGGTTTACTGGCAGGTTGTTCCAAAGATGAAAAGAAAGAAGATGGAAGCGATCAAGCAGCTCCTACACCAGTAACAACTAATGAGGACAGCGCTAATGAGGACAGTACAAATGAGGAAGGAACAAATGAGGATGACATAGATACCTTTACACCCATAGAAAATCCAGTGATAAAGGAAGATTATGATTTTAATGATTATATTAAGCTGGGTAAATATAAGGGCGTTGAAGTAAAGGTAGAGCAGCCGCAGGTAACGGATGAGGATATTGATATTACCATTCAAATGGATTTGTCTGATAACGGTGCAACACCTATTGATGTGACTGACAGAGCGGTAAAGTTTGGAGATACAGTTATTATGGACTTTGTTGGCTATCATAAGGGAGAGCCATTTGTAGGTGGCTCCGCGGAGGATTATGAGTTAACTATCGGGTCAAAAGCGTTTATTGAGGGATTTGAAGAGCAGATTGTAGGCGTAGAGCTGAATAAAGAAGTAGATATAAATGTGGTTTTCCCGGAGAATTACAACAATACCACTCTGGCAGGAGAGCCTGCGATATTTAAAATAAAGATTAATGGTATTAAATATTTTGAACTCACAGAGGATTTTGTGGTTAATACTATGGGCTTTGACAATGTGGAAGCATACCGAGAGGGTATACGCCAGGATTTACTTTCATATGAAGCAGATATGCTTGTTAGTAAAAAAGAAAATGATGTATATACAGCTGTTATTAACGGATCAGAGATAACAATACCTGATAATTTATTGGACTATTATGAAGCTGATATAAAGACGCTATATTCAAATATTGCAGCAAGCTACGGTTCAGACTTTGAGACCTTCCTTACTATGTCCGGTTTATCATTAGAAGAGTTTGAGGTAGATGCAAAGGCATATGCCAATAATATGGCAACAAGAGAGCTCATTATAAAGGCTATAAGCACTGCTGAAGGTATTGAGCTTACCGAGGAGGAGTTCCAGGCAGGTGTTGCAGAATATGCTGAGCAATACGGCTATGAATCCAATGAAGAGTTCTTAAAGGATGCAGATATTGAGGTTCTTAGAGATGACATGCTCTTCTACAAAACAATTGAATTTCTAGTAGCAGAATCGGTAGAGATTTAATATTGTAGCAGAATCGGTAGAGATTTAATTTGACAAGAAAATCCTCTTGTGTTATACTACGCAAGGCGATGTTATAAAAGGATATGGGTTATAAGGCTCTTGGTCCAATCAGACCGAGAGCCTTTTATGTATACAATTAATATAAAGTTTGCAGGATATACTATTATAAGATAGATACAGATAAGAAAGGATATTTTAATGGAAATAACAAAATTTGAAGAAATGAATTTGAATCACGAAATTCTTAGAGCAGTTGAGGAGATGGGCTTTGAAGAAATGTCACCTATTCAAGTAAAGGCAATCCCTCCAATGCTAAACGGTAAGGATATAATTGGACAGGCACAGACCGGAACTGGTAAAACAGCGGCATTTGGCATACCGCTGCTGCATAAGGTGGACCCAAAGAATAGGTCGCTTCAGGCAATGGTCTTATGTCCCACAAGAGAATTGGCTATACAGGTAGCCGATGAAGTGCGTAAATTGGCAAAATACATGCATGGTATAAAGATATTACCTATATACGGTGGGCAGGAAATATCTAAGCAAATCAGATCTCTTAAGGGTGGCATTCAAGTGATAGTCGGTACACCAGGTCGATTAATGGACCATATGAGAAGAAGAACCATACGTCTGGACAATGTAAAAATGGTTGTACTGGATGAAGCAGATGAGATGCTTAATATGGGCTTTCGCGAGGATATAGAAACAATTCTTAAGGATATGCCTTCAGGTAGACAGACAGCATTATTTTCTGCAACTATGCCTGAGCCTATTATGGAAATTGCACGAACCTATCAGGACAATGCTCAGATAATAAAGGTAGTAAGAAAGGAGCTTACGGTTCCTAAGATAGAACAGTATTATTATGAGGTCAGTCCCAAGATGAAGGAGGAGGCTCTATCCAGGCTAATAGATATTTATAATCCCAAGCTTTCTCTGATATTTTGCAATACAAAGAAAATGGTTGATGAGCTTACAAGTAACCTTCAGGGAAGAGGATATTTTGCTGAGGGCCTTCATGGAGATATGAAGCAGCAACAAAGGGATAGAGTAATGGCAAGCTTTCGAAGCGGTAGAACAGAAATCCTCGTAGCGACTGATGTGGCAGCAAGAGGGCTTGATGTGGACGATGTAGAGGCTGTATTTAACTATGACGTTCCCCAGGATGATGAATATTATGTTCATAGAATTGGTCGAACAGGACGTGCTGGAAGAGCCGGAATGGCTTTTACATTGGTAGTAGGAAGAGAGGTATATAAGCTTAGAGATATACAAAGATATTGTAAGACTAAGATTAAGCTCCAGCCAATACCATCAGTCTATGATGTTACAGAGGTTAAGGCAAGCAAGCTTCTTGATAAGGTATATAATATCATGGAGGACGAGGATCTAACGAAAATGATAGATCTTATTGAGAGTAGAATTAATGAGGAAGAGAAGTATACATCCCTTGATATGGCAGCAGCATTTCTAAAATATCTGGTGGGTGATGACAAATATGGATCCGAACAAAAGGAAGCCTACACCGATTTTGGTGATACAGGCGCAGAGAATGGCATGGTTAGATTGTTCATCAATCTTGGTAAAAATCAAAAAATTAGGCCCGGAGATATACTTGGAGCCATTGCGGGAGAGACAGGAATGCCCGGAAAGTTAATCGGTACTATCGATATGTACGATAAGTATACATTTGTTGAGGTTCCCAGAGAACATGCATCGGATGTCATTCAGACAATGAAGTCGGCAAAGATAAAAGGAAAAAGCCTTAATATTGAGCCGGCCAACCGCAAATAATTTAGGCTACCGTCCATCTCAAATTATAAGCCATACTTGACTAATAGCAAAATTCTGTATATAATAATAATTACTATTATTCTGTAATTTATAGCAAATAAATAGGAGTTGATTATTATGGCTACTACCAAATACAGCCGGCAAAGAGAGGCTATTATAGAGTATTTATCAAAAACAAAAGA
>JAAYJU010000004.1 GCA_012522735.1 Clostridiales bacterium
ATAGAGCTATCAAGGCCATTTATAGAGATATCAGAGAGGGTTGCTCATATCCTAGAGCTTGATTACTGTGGAATAGATATTCTATACGGAGAGAATGGCGAGCCTATAGTATGTGAGGTTAATTCCAATGCGTTTTTTGCTGCTATGGAAAGTGTATCGGGAGTTAATGTGGCAGCCAAATATGCCCAGTACATCTATGAAACAATCTACAGATAACTGTATTAGTCTATCTATGGATATTAATAAAATAAAATACTAGAATTATCATAAATACAAGCATAAATATAAATATTGGTGACAAATATTTGCATTTATGCTATTATTGTGTATATTGGTAAAATACTGTAATATTATGAATGTTCTTGACGTTATATTCCGTCGAATATATATAAAGTATGATAAGGGGGATTAATAGTAATGAAATCTAAAAGATTCACAGGACGCATAATTGCTTACTTACTAGTATTTACTTTATTATTACAGCATGCTTTAACTGTATCAACAGGCACGGCTTATGCTACGTCTGAACCGAAAATTTCCAGCAAGTCACAGGACATCCTAGTAGGGAGTAAATATAACTTTAACATTAAAAATAAGGTTAAGAGATCTACCTACAAGTGGAAATCCAGTGATAGCTCTGTTGCAACGGTTGATAAAAGAGGCTTTGTGACAGGTATCGCTAAGGGTAAAGCAACTATAACCTGCACAGTGAGCACATCAAAAAAGAATTATGAGTTAACAGCTAAGGTTACTATAAGAAAACCCGCAGAATCAATAGAAATTAATAATAAAATCGAAAAAATCTATGTGGGTGATAAGTATAATCTAAATAAAACCATATTACCTGCAGCGTCCAATGATAAGACATCTTGGACCACTAGCGATGCTTCTATAGCAAAACCGGATAAGAATGGTATATTTACTGCTCTAAAGCCGGGACAGGTTACGATTACCGCTAATACCATAGGCGGTGAAAAGGATTCTGTTACAATAAGAGCATTAGATGAGACAAATTCATTGACATTGACTAAGGAGTCAATAGTTGATGGCAAGATTAATCTCAGTGATGTATCCTATGATTATATAACGATTGATAGTAGTGTCGGAGATGCAGAGATAATCTTTGATAATGTCAAGGTCACTGATACTCTTGAAATGGAAACAAATGCGACCTATACAGTACGTGCCATCAACTCAGATATTAACAGAGTTGTATCCTTGGAGGAAAAGGAGAAAGCTATCTCAAGCTTTGCTCTTGATGAAGAAGAGGAAGAAAAGCCAGCAGTTGCCCCTACTTTTATAGCAGAGGAGGGAACCCTCGTAGTAACTGTAGATGCTAGAGGTAATGTATCTGTAAGGCAAGAGGGTAAGGCAGAGATAGGTACAGTTACAGTTAACAGAAGAGCCGATGGTAATATCGAGCTTAACCTAGAGGGCTTTAAGGGGAATTTAGTAGTTAATACTATCTCAAACGCTGATATTGCAATTGTTACTAAGAACTGTGATATACCCGAAGCAACCATTGGTGGCACATCAACAGGACAGAAGCTATCCATGAAGGATGATAATGCTAATGGAGCTACTTCCAATATAGGTAAAATCAAGGTTGAAACTAGTGCGCAGCTTAATCTAGATGTTCCCGCAAAGGAAATGGAGATAAGCGAGAGTACCACTAATGCCTCTGTAACTATAGGAAAGCCTATTGATAGAATAGTAAATTCAGGCTCTTCGACCAGATTACAGGTAAATAACAATGTTTCGAATATAGTCTCTACTGGTGATGAGCTTAATGTTAAGGTAGAGGCAGGCTCAACAATAAAGGGTATCGAAATGGCAGGTGCATCATCTAGGGTAGATGTTGCATTAGGCTCAACTATAGATAATATAATTTCAAAAGGCAGTAATTCCGCTATAACCGGTAGGGGTAAGGTTACCGACGTAAAAGTGGAGGGTAATAATACTAAGATTGATACTAAGGATACAAATGTTAGTGTAGGAGAAAATGTAGAAGGAACAGTTAAGGATGGTGAAGTGATTCCAGCAGGAACGGGAGCTACTCCTACACCGGCACCAACACCGGTACCAGGTCCCGGACCGGGTCCTGGGCCAGGTGGCGATACAGGCTCATCGCCGACACCAACGCCAACCCCGATTCCTATTCCCGAAACAGGTGAAAAAATCACCATAGGTAATCCCAGAGATGTATGGGCAGGAACTGATGTGCAGATGACGGCAGATTATGATGATATTATTTGGTCTGTATATTGTAATGAAGGATATGCGACGATTGATTCTGAATCGGGAATATTAATTCCTCATTATGGAACAGTAAGAGTAGCTGCTACTTCAAAGCTTAATCCAGAAGTATACGGTGCGGTTGATATTGTTATACAAGACAGGAAGTTTGTCAGAATGGAGCCTCTTGATGATATTGTTATAGACACAGATTCAAGGATTATAGGTATAGAGGAGTTATTAGATTCTGGGTTGCTACCGACTGAGGCGAAGCTAGTATATGAAACTGGAAAGGGCAATGAAACAGAGACAAAAACATTTGATATATATGCTTGGGTTGGTGAATTTGATGGATCTGTGAATGGAAACTATTTTTTAATCGGCATCCTAGGTTATGAAACGGGATATGAGCGTCTGGATTATTTTTACCCCAATGTACTAGTAAAGGTAAAGGTTAGGCAGTCAGATACAAGAACAATAGTAGTAGGAAACTCTTCATTAAATACAATAAGATTAACAAATGATGAGCACTTGGTTAAGGTATGGGATATATACACGAAATATTTACATATGTCAGAAGTAAAATTATACTTGCCTGATGCCAGTCAGATATCAGCATATGTAGGAGGACATTATATAGACTCGAGTAATGAATTTAATGGGGCTGTTCCTGACTCGTATATAATTGATCTAAGTGTTAATGTTCCTAAAGGATATATATATAGGGAAGAGTATTTAGATAGTAGTTCAGTTAGATGGACTAAAAACTCATCTATTGTAGTACCAATTACTGTTATAGTAGAGACGGTACAAACACCGCTTGATAATAATGATGGCGATGATGATGTTCCAGACACAACACAGCCCAAGTATACTCCAACACAAGAAGTAGTCGTAATAGAATCTATTAATATATCAGGTCAACCTACTGAAGTGATAGCAGGAGATAAGATTAACTTTAATGATTATTTATCTGTATCAACAAATACTGATAAAGCATCAGATAGTCGTGTAATCTGGACGGTCGATGGGAATAGAAATCCTTATCTTATTAATACTAACAGCGGCTTATTTGTACGTGATCATCAAGGAGTAGTGAAAATCAGAGCAACCTCGGCTATAGATAGTACTAAATATTCTGAGGTCTCTATTAATGTATTACCTAGAGATAAAGTATTAAGTTATATTGAACCAAGCCCTATAGAGGTTGATACCAATATGGGTATCTATGATTTTAAAACTATGTGGTCTGCATTAGGGGATATATTACCTAAGAACATTACTGCTATGACAGAAAAAAATGGAAGCATGGAATTACAGATATATGGGTGGTACCTCAATAGACATTATGACGATGTAATGACATTATATCCTTATATATATAATCTTCGTGGATTAACAGCTATAGATAGTCCTAAACTATCCATTAAAATTAATGTGCCTCAAACAGATGAGCGGATTGTTGTTGTATCAGGTGCAGCTATTACCTCGAAAATTCTACTTGATGAAGACAGATACGCAACAAACATGTCAGTTTTAATGGATTTACTCTATCCGTCTAGCTCTTATGGCCATTATATAGATATAAATGCTACCTTAGATGGTGGAACAACTATACCTTTGTCATGTAGAATAGTGGGAATAGATTATTATTCTACTGATGGTCTATTTTATGATGGAACCATAGGAAAAGTTATGCTTGAGCTACGATTAATTTTACCTGAAGGTTATAGGGTATTAAGTCCATATGAAAATTATGATTTGGCAGTATATGTAGAAGTAGATGTTACTGTAGAACAATCACCAAAATATGAAAAATTATGGGTAATCAGTAAGCCTAAATTGGATTATATAGTAGGGGAGTCGTTAGACCTAACAGGTATGATTGTAAAGGTTGGTGACACAAGTGAAGCTAAGTATATTGGTCCGGAGAGTTTCTCAGCAAATGGATTAATTTTGCGTTTTGGTTCTGAGTCACCTCAGATATCATTTGATGAAACCATAACATGGGAAATGCATCAAAATTATATTTTCATATATAACGTATATGATGGTTCTTTTGCTTGTATAGGACGCTTAAATGTTACATCGGAATAACTCAACAGGCATTTCGTTATTCGCATGATAGTTTTCATTACCCTGGATATCCGGTCATATGGATATCCAGGGTTTTTAATTAAAACATATTGAAATATATAGAAAATTAAGGTAAAATTATAAGAACATGCAAACATCAGTATAAGGCATGTGTTTAAAATGACATATAATTAATGGGGGGATATCATGAGTGAAATGATTTTACAAAGAGGTAGAGTTGACGAGACTCCCGAGCTAGTAGGGTATGACAGCAGTAGAGTTGAGGCCTTGAATGAGCATCTGTGGAGAATGATAGATGATCATAGACTAATGGGAGCAAGCTATTGCATAGCAAAGGATGATAAGGTAATTGCTAATAACGCATTGGGCTATAGTAGCTTTAGAAGAGATAAGGAAAAGCTAATGATGCCAGATACGGTTATGAGTACGGCCTCGGTGACTAAGATAGTTACAGTAGTAGCAATATTTAAGCTGGTTGAGGATGGCTTTATAAGACCGGATGAAAAGATGTCAATGTATATTCCTCAGATGGATGCCGAGCAGCCCTTTAAAGATATAACTATTGCTCAGGTCTTATCACATTCATCAGGTTTTCCTTTTGCAACAGACGAGAAGAATAATCCTTTCGCATACATAGAGAAATGTAAGAGAGGTGACGATTGGATCGAAGCCGGGCTTAAAGCAGGGGTTTCATGTAAGCCTGGAGAGCAGTGGCAATATTCATCATTTGGTTATGTGTTACTAGGAGCACTTATCGGAAATGTTACGGGAATAAGAGCAGAGGACTATATTACTCGTAATATTTTGGAGCCTTTGGGAATGAAGGATAGTAGCTTTAGACCTGGACCCGAGCTTGGCAGGCGACATCTAGTCCAATTTGAAGACCATGAAAAGAGAGTATCCGATATGATAAATGGTACATCAAATTCCGAAGATGAGGATAGTATATGGATTGATGTACCACAGACTGCAGGAGGATTACACTCAACAGCTATGGACCTAATTAAGTTTGCTAGAATGCTCTGTAATGGAGGCCGTCTCGGAAATACCCGAATACTCGGCAAGATGGCCATTGAAAAAATGCGTACCCAGTATCTCTTCAATGTACCTGATTACTGCTGGGGAGCAAATAACAAAAACCGTCTGTATGGAATGGGTCCTGATCTTAGGAGGGGAGATGCTATCATTACGAGTCCTGATTTCTTCTTCCATGAGGGCTGGGGCTACCTAAGTGTAGTTATAGATCCAAGAGAAAAGCTATGTGCAGTATGGCTGGTTCCTTATACGGACGGAAATGTGTGGTATCCTGAAAGCCTACTTAATGTTAAGAATGTTATATGGTCAGGATTAATATAAGATTAATATAAGCAAGCAATATTATTTGATTTTGCACCGATTATATTGGCCAAAAGAATAAAAGTATTATAAAATAATCTTGATAGATTAAGTATCAAGATTATTTTTATTTTTTTTATGATTGAAACTGAGTGTTAATCTGCTAGGATTCTTAATAGAATGGAGTAATTATATGTCTAATAAATTTTTCAAAAAAGATTCTGAATATTTTACTTTACATGATATTTATGATACCAATGGTATGCTACTATTAAGAAAGGGTCAAAAAGTAACGTCTAAAACTAAAGCAAGATTAGATAATATTGGTATAATAAAATTCGAAAAGTCGAATGATGATGTTGATGATAATAAAGGGGATGTTCTTGCTCCGATTTTGAAGGAGTTAGGGGAAAAAATACACATCCGTGATAATAACATTCTTAAGAAACCTTATGAGACATTGAATACTTTACTATTCGAATCTAAAGGTGAGCCTTGGTGGATTTATATAAATGCTTTAAGTAATTATGAGGAATGGATATATACACATTCGATTAATGTTGCCATGATTTCAATAATGATTGCTGTAGAGATAGGATATAGCGATGAAGATCTTCGTATTTTAGGATTAGGGGCACTAATGCATGATGTAGGTATGCTATTTGTTCCAAAATCCATTATAGAAAAAAAGACTACACTAACCGATAACGAGATGGAGGTTATACGAAGACACTGCGAGTTTGGTATGAGTTCTCTGGAAAGATTTAATCTTCCGCAAGAATATATCGACATAATAATGCAGCATCATGAGAGACTAGATGGAAGCGGATATCCATATGGACTTAAAGGAGACGAAATATGTCGCAATGCAAGAGTTGTAATGGTTGCCAATGCTATTGATGCAATAACATCATATCGACCATATAGACCTCCATATGAAATGAACACAGCGATAGAGATGCTAAGAAGTGAAGAAGAAAAATATCCCCAGGATATAATTACATTACTGGAAGAAATTCTGAAATAATATATTGATAAAACACAAGGTGAGTAAAAATGGGTTATTGAGATAAATATGCAATGCTATCCATACATTTCAGAGGTGTTCCTTAGGATGATGGAAGACAAAGGATTGCCGAATTAAGTTGCTTTTTATCATATTAATCGTTATAATCATAATCAGATTGCCCACTAAAATCAACGGTAGGGTTATTTTTTTGCTTGATTTTGACTTAGGGATAGTGAAAGGACAAGAGATAATATGAAAAAATTTTTACAAAAGCATCCACTACTTCGGACCCTATTTGAGCTAAGGGGTAATCCTCGTGCTTGTGTATATACCGAGCCCATGTGGGGGCTTTCTATGAATCTGTGTATGCCTTATGCGACGGTATATATGCTTACATTTGGTATGAATGATATAGAGGTAGGTATTATAACATCTATCTATATGTTCTCACAGATGATATTTGCCTTCTTATCAGGTGCAATAATTGATAAGATGGGACGTAGACTAAGTACTGCGGTGTTTGACTTTATAGCCTGGAGTCTTCCGAGTCTTATCTGGGCATCCAGCCAGGGCTTTTGGTTCTTCGTGGTGGCAGCTCTTCTAAACGGAACAATGAAGGTAACCACTGTATCCTGGGATTGTCTGTTGGTAGAGGATGCACCAAAGGATAAGATAACACATATATATTCATGGGTAATAATATGTAGTAATCTGTCTGCGATATTTGCACCCATATCTTCAATACTTGTAGCAAGGCTGACACTGGCACCGGCTATAAGGATACTCTATATCAATGCCTTTATTATAATGACAGCAAAGATAATTATACTATATAAGCTGTCCACAGAAACCGCTGTTGGTAAGATAAGACGTGAGGCAACCCATGGTAAGTCCTGGACTGAGTTGCTATCAGGTTATAAGAGTGCTATAAAAAAGATACTTGCTTCCAGAGGAACAAAATTCGCTATAATAATCAGTATCTTGGTAGAGATAGTTGGAATGCTAGGAATGACCTTTTGGCAAATTATTGCATCCAGACGAATCGGTGTTCCTGATACATTACTTCCTATATTCCCTATGGCTAAAAGTATAATGGCGATTATACTATTCTTTACTGTGATTTCGCATATGAAGCAAACAAAGATGAAATGGCCTCTATATGGGGGATTCGTTAGCACTATAATCAGCTGCTTATTGCTTATATCTATAAATGATACTGGTATATTGGGATATGTGATATTATCGGCTTCATTAATATTCGAAGCTCTTGGAATGGCTGTACTCCATACGCTTAGAGAGTCATTGGTAGCTATCCACGTAGATCCCGTAGAGCGTTCAAGCATCATGGCTTTACTTCAGACTACAGTTATGCTGGTTAGCGTACCCTTCGGATATATAGGCGGTGTACTTAGTGATATATCAAGAGCATTACCCTTTGTACTAAGTATTGGTATACTCTTATTAGGTATATTAGCGACTTCGCTTTATTACAGAAAAAGACAAGGGGATGTATCGGCATAGCCCAGACCATATTATTTCAGTGTTAAATAATAAATGTCTACATTTAATAATAGTGTAGACATTTTTAATATCACTGATAGACTTGGTAAAAATCAACAAAAATCAACAAAAACTTTGTATATTTTATTTTACTTACAGGTATTTACAAAATATGTATTATATATTAATATATATCTATCAAATCCCATTTCATCTATTTGATCTTATAATCTTATTAATCCCGACTAAAGTAGCCTATAGAATAATTATTTATTGAGGGGGAATCCTATGTGAAAGTCGCTTTTTGGAGCAATGAATATGAAAAGTCATATGCTTTTCTAAATTTTGCTGCGGTAAGTATAGCAAGTGTCATGAGTAATCCTTACACTGTAACAGTGTTGGAAAATTATCTTGGAAGAGATAATCTTGGTAAAGCCTTCTTCGTAGATTATGACAATATTCATGCTAAATCGAGAGTAACAACAGACTTTTATGAAGGGGGAGGAATAGAGGGACTGCTTAGAAGAATTTATCGTGGAGATATCTATCCGGGCATATTGCGAGGGTATCTTAGCGAGGTGATAGCGGAGCATCTGTACTACATACCCCAAAGCGGAGTAATTAACAGTGAGCTTTTTGACTTTGAATTATATAATAATCTACATGAGTTAATAAAGATTATTGATAAAAATACTGATATTTGTTATATCAATACAAGACAACAAAATCATCTCAGTTCTAAGGCTATTCTACAAGAGGTAGATCTTATAGTAATTAATCTTATTCAAGAACCAGATTATCTGGAGGACTTCTTCAAAAACTACTATTCGCTTATATCCAAATCCATATTTATAATTGGAAACTATTCACCAAGGTCTATCATGAGCTGTAAAAGAATTTCTAAGCTGTATGAAATACCTCTAGAAAACATTTCACCTATTCCATATAATGAGTATTTTCATGTAGCCTGTAGTTATGGCGGTGCAAAGGAGTTTTTTAATAGTAATTATTTCTGTCCTAGAGAAAGCCCTAATTATCTATTCGTTCATGGCGTTAGGAGGGCTGCCAATATGATATTGAAGAGAATTGAAGCATCCATTCTTTTGGCAAAAGAGGAGATGGAGCATTGTGGTATTTAATGATTTTTAGAAGTATTTGCTTAATGCTATTGGGAGCAATGGCATATGGTTTTTTATTGTGGGTATTTGGTTGGAGGATGCCAGGAAGATTACGAAAAAAGTATAGACAAGTTGATGTTAAATACAATAACCGAAAGATATGGATTATACTGGGTTACTTTGTTCTATTAGGAATTATTATTGTTTTTGGCTTTCTATTTACAAAATATATGGTAAGAGGTGACTTATGAGGTTTAGAAGAAAACTAAAAAGGACAACTAAGCAATATATTATAGTTGCCTTAATATGTATTCTTGTTATAGGTTCAGCGGCTATAATTACTTCGATTATTTCGATTGGACAGGTACGCGAAGAATATGAATATATATTGAGTGAAGCAAAGAAGGAAATGAATGATAATAAGAAGTCTGTATTTATTGCCCTATCAGATATTAGAACAGGTGAAATTCTTTCTAAAGATAAGGTCGAAGAAAAAATAGTATACTCCTCTCAACCTATTGAAAGCTATATTTCAAAGGATGAACTGGGTAAGGCGGTGATGATTGATATTCCAGAAGGGACTCATATAGTTAAGGGTATGTTGGCTGAGAATCTGGTATCATCTATATTGCGTGAAATAGAGTATGACGTTATTCATATAAGTTCAAATATAGTGGCAAATGATTATGTTGATGTGAGAATCTTCTTTCCCAACGGAGAGAACTACATAGTACTGTCAAAGAAATCGTTAAAGGGCTATCAACCTGGTACCCCTCTATGTTATATGTGGGTGGATGAAGAGGAGATACTAAGAATGTCGGCTGCAATTGTAGACGCTGCATTGTACCAAGGTTCTAAATTATTAGTTACAAAGTATATTGAACCTAATATACAGGATGCTTCTATAATTACATATGTTCCCAATATATCGGTTCTGTCTTTAATTGAACATGATCCCAACATTGTTGAAAGATGCTCGCAGCTGTTAAATAAAGAAGTAAGAATGGCTTTAGAAAATCGATTAGCAGAGAGCATGGGTATGGATGTATCTTCTATTAGATGGAATCTAGATGATATTGATATTAGATATATGCCTATATATAACATAGCATATGAGCAAATTGATGAGATTGAAGAAAAAGCAGAAGGAATATTTGAAGAAAAGGGCCTAGAGATAATTGATGATAAAGTAGATGAGATAATAGTAGAAAAAATCCAAGAGGAAATTGAAGACAAAATCAAAGAGAATACTGAAGGTAATGAAGCATCTACGTATTTTCCCGAACTAGGCAATAAAGATAGGTCCGATACTGAGAATTACTTCTTTGCCACGGAGGGATAAATGATGATTTGTATAGGCTATATTGGAGTAGAGGCTTTTGACATTATTCTTTATATCGGAAAATCAATTTCAAAGCTAAATTATCAGGTACTAATTATTGATTTATCCGATACAGGTGCACTTACTAAAACCATATATCATGGTATGGATCTGGATAGTAGAGATGATATTATTCAATACCGCGATTTAAATTATACAAAAAAGATACCAGATGAAAAAGAGCTCAAAGAGTTTGAAGACGGTGTACTTTTCGTCGTCTACGGCTTTGATAATATAGATAGATATAGAATTCATCTAGACTTTCTGAATATCGTTGTTAATCCATTTCCCCATAATATCTACAAGGTTAATAGTGTTCTACATAATTCATCATTAGAGAATATAAATGCAAGGGTTTTGATCCGTGATATCGTAACTATAGACGATGTTGATAGAGTAATAGCAGCTATAAAATCCGAGCTAAGTCCTGTTAGAACCATGTACTTATACTATGACATAAATGATTACGAGAATGCTCTAAAATGTCAAATATCCCAAGCTGTTCGCTTCAGGAAGATATCACCGAATATGAGAAAAATAATTATGACTGAGATTGGTGATTTACTTCCAAACATTAAGCCATCTATAATAAGAAAGGCGGTCTGTAAAGCAAGGAGAGGAGATAGATGTAGATGAGTAAGATTGTGTTTTGGTCTCCTTTACATGGCCAAGGGCAGACAAGTAACTTACACATAATATCATTAATTATGAGTCTGCTTCATAAAAAGAAGGTGCTAATGATGCAGACACATATGTCTATGAACAATCTGGAAGGACCTTTGCTAGGCAAGAACATGGGAACTCTAGACACTGGGGATGCTTGTATTTTTCAGGACATAGGCCTTGATGCCGCAGTAATGTACAGTCGAATGAATATGTTAATAGGTGATATTCTTGAGAGCTGTTGTATTACCTTTCCAAACACATCTTTACTATTGCTTCCGGGTACGGAGACAAAGAATCGTGAAACCTTTGAAAGGGATATCAGCAGTTCGATTTGCAGAATGATATCAAATGCTGAAGATAATGTTGATATTGTTATGATTGATACAAATAGCGGAAAGGATGACTTATCCATTAAGCTTATGTCGTCAGCAGATGTGATTGTAATTAACTTGACCCAACGGAAGCATATATTAAGTAAGTTCTTTTCAGAATATGGAGAAATACTTAATAAGCATAGAAATGTGTTCTTTGTATTCGGTAATTATGATAGATATTCCGGTTTCAATATCATCAACTGTCTAAGAAAACTCGGAAAATATATTAATAGAGATAATTCGGGTGTAATACCATATTGCACAAAATATATGGATGCACAAAATGATTGTAATATATTGAGCATGGTAAGAGAAGGCCTATATAGTAGCAAAGTTGTGGGCAATTATAAGGTCAGGGGAATTATAAAAAGGATAATAAAACCCGGAAAAAATTCTATAAGTGAAACTGACTATTTTTTTTACCAGACCTGTCGTACTACAATGAAAATCTTGAATATGGTTAATACAAGCGGTAGAGAAGCTCTAATAGAAAGGAGTAGATCATGAATCCTATAGAATTGATATTCTCAATATTACTTCTGACCTGTGTAGCAATAATTATATTCTTTATCTTTAAAGCCAAGGTAGAATACGAAGAAGATACAAGGAAGGCTTATACATTAGATTACGTATGTGAAGAATTTAAGAGTATTATTAAGAACATCATAAATATGGATATGGATGCCTTAAATCTTAATAAAAGAGATCTCGAAAATAGGCGCGCTCTTAAGCGTTCATTGAGTAATGCAATTCGCAAATGCTCTCAGGGTGATATGAATTCGAAAAATATCGTTATGGCCAGGGCTAAGTATACCTTGCTAAATATTATGAAAATTAATGAAGCTGCTATTGAAGATATAATACCATTTCATGATAATAATCGGCTTACGGCTAAGGATAAATTCGAAATAATGCTCTACCTACAAAAACGTAGTGGAAACTTCAAAATGTTTCAAGGTATATGTGAGATAGCTAAGCTTGACAGGCTTTTCAAGGATTCTAATGGTTACTATTATAATATTTCCGATGAAGATATACATAAAGCATATGATATGATTAACCATACATTAACCTTTGATGATAGGCTGAATGTTTTAGCACAAAGGATTTATGAGGAGACATATGGCTTATCTGCTGTGGACTTGCTTATTATGGAGGATATATCTCTAGATAGTATATCAGGTGGTGTATCAGGAATCACTACTAACAATTACGTATATATGGAAGATGATATACTTTTAGGAAGCCACAAAAAATCTCAAACTCATGAGAGTATATGGGTTATCTATAAGGGAAAACCAATTCATCTCAAATTCTTATCATTTAGGTCGGATGAATCCATCAGGCGTATATGTAAGAACTTGGCTGAGCATGGAAGGATAGGGCATCTCACTTCTGCAGAGGGTGGAATCAAGACTCATTTGGCGGATGGAAGTCGTGTTACAGTATTTAGACCTAATAATGCAAGCCAGTGGACGTTTTTTGTTCGCAAATTTGCTAATACGGCATCCTCAATGTTAAAGGATCTAATCGTAGACCAAGGAAGCCATTATCCTATAGATGTTATAAAATGGGCCATCCATGGCTGTGTCAATATATTCTTCTCTGGAGACCAGAACTCAGGAAAGACCACATACACAAGAGCAGCAGTCAAAGAAATTGATAAAAGGCAGCCAATAAGGACCTTGGAGGCTGATTTTGAGCTCTACCTAAATGATGCCTATTCAGATAAAAATATACTGGGTACAAGACCAAGCGAAAGACTTCCATTTCCAAAGCTAATAGAGCTCTTAAAAAGCTCTGAGGCTCATACAATATTATTTGGAGAAACAGCAAGCTTAGAGCATGCAAAGCATCTAATCAATCTTCTTCTGGCCGGGACTAAACGCATAATAACAACAGGTCATTGGCCAACATCTGATGAATTAGTTTCGTATTTTGTTCATTCTCTTGGGGGATATAATAGTTCCTCTTCAGCAAATATCCAGTCCATGGTGGCAAGACTCATTCATCTTGATGTTCATTGTGTAAAGGAGAATGATGGTCATAGGCATATTGACCGAATAACTGAGATAATTCCATATGATAGTGAGGAGAGATCTCCTGATGGGGATAAAGGTGTAATCGGACACCTTTGGGAGATCTCGCACTATCTTAAGCTTCTCGCCCGTGAGAAGGCTTATTATACAAGAGATATTATCACATATGAAGATGGAAGATACAAAATGATAAATCCTTTCAGTGATGGTCTTACTAAAGTAATTCTTCATAATCTGCCACCTGATAAGAGACAAGCATTTCTGGATTTTAATGCAGTGTCACAAAGGAGTGTGGATGAAGCAGGATGATTAGCATTGATGGAATAAGGCATGAATCTCGAAGTATAAATCTATTAATTCTTAATATCTATCGTTATCTAAATAATTTTCCACTCACACATAGCTACATTAAAAAAATATCTTATCGTTATCGTATGATAAGTCCATGTGATAGCAAAACGATTGCAGGCAAAACAGTAGCCTCTTGTTTGATTTCTTGGACCATAAGTGTCAGTACATTATTTTTAATTTATTTAAGCAATAGAAGGCTAATAACCCTAATTACTTTTGGATTTGCGATATTCATTATTAACTCAGAGGTTATAAGCCGTATTGCTAAAAGGCATGAAATTAAGATGCTTATAGAAATGCAAAAAATGCTTGCTGATATAATTCATTATTATTATATGGAATACCGTATAGATGATGCTTTATATAGAGCTAGAGAGCATCTAAGTATAAATATGAAGGTAGCGGTAGACCAGATTTATACACTATTACATACAGGGGACAGAGAGGAGGGATTAAGGGAATACTATGATAACATACCGAATAAATATTTGCGGACCTTTGTAAGCCAATGTGTAGGAATAATGGAAAGAGGCGATCAAGTATATGAGGGAAAGCTTCTATTTGTGAGAAACCTTGAAAATTTACAGAGAGAAATAAATATTGAGATAGATAAGCTTCAAAGACTGAGCATGGAATTTATGGGCGTAATATTGTGTGTTATAGCTCCAATATTCTGTATAGATATAGTAAAACAATTTGCTATAAGCCTTAAGGAGAATATGATTGATTTTTATTATGGAAGACAAGGCTTTTTGTTGGATATTGGACTATTGGTTATTATCTTGGGTATATATATAATCATGCATAAAAGCGCCGAATACTCTATGTTTCACTTAACCTCCCATAGGTGGCTGTTGCGCATAGACAGAGTTCATTTCATAAAAAGAGCGATGGATAATTACTGTGACAAGAATGCTTCCAAACAGGAAAGATTACAAAGAGAATTACGAAATAACGGTAATAGAATTCGTGCAAGACATTTTGTACTTCGCAGCTTTCTTATATCACTAATCATATTTGTCCTATCTATGGGGATAACGATTTATCTTCATAAATACAGTAGAATACAGCTAATTACTGTTAAGGCTCATGAAATAGAGACATTAACAGCTACTGCCAAGGCTACACAATATGATGCTATGGCTAATACTATAGAAAGCTATACAAGAAAATACATAGAAGGACCAGATACTGCTTCAAACAATAAAGATGATATTATCCAAGCATTTAATAGAGATGGTATTTATTATAATCCGCTTATCTCTGAGGTATTAGCTGATAATATTTTGTATCGTGTGGAAAAATACCACAGTGAATATTTATCATTTCTGGATATTCTAATATGTCTGTTAATTAGTTTCATTGCCTATTATATTCCAAAAATCATATTAAGATATAGTTCATCAGTATCTCGAGATGCGATGGAGGATGAAGTCAACCAATTTAATGCTATTATAGGGATGCTTATGTATAACGAAACTATTACCGCTAAACAGATATTGATAGAGATGGAATCCTTTGCGGTTGTATTTAAACAATCTATAAGAATATGTATAGATGAATATGCATCAGGTGATATAGTAGTACTTAACGAGTTGAAAGAAAGAGAGCCATATGAGCAGTTCAGAAGAATTATTGAGAATTTGATACTATGTGATGAAATGCCTATAAGTCATGCCTTTAGTGAAATTCAGCTTGATCAAGATGGATATATGTCAAAAAGAAAGCTATCAAATGAAAAGTCAATAAAGAAAAGAGTAATAAGAGCATATATTCTAGCTGCACTGCCATTCCTTTTGCTATTCGCATATGGGCTTATGCCAGCATTAATGTCTGCAATGAAAGAACTAAACCTCTTATTATCAGAGATCGAAAATACAGCATGGTATTAATATAGAACAAACATTAAGGAGGAAATGATGAAAACAAAGAATAGCGATATTGCAGTAAAGATTTTTCTTGTAGTAGTTGCAGTTATATTAGTGGGGCTGATAATTGCATGGTCCACAGGTGTATTTAAAGACAAAAGGAATGATTTAAATGAGGGGACTGAGAAGATTAATAAGGCTATTAATTCTATGGTAGAGTTTGATTTGCTTTATTATGATGGAGGGAATGTTACCGGTAGATTATTATCTAAGCTTATTACTGATTCGGAAATGGACGTGTCTATAAGGGTGCAAACATTGGGTATGCCTGCTTTATCCTCTCCTACGCCACCTCCTGTTTATCCAACTGAAATACCTCTTGATAAAGCAGCGACAAATTATATAAACCCTAATGGGATCTTTAAAGGTGAGGTTGTTAGAGATCCAAATGGAGTGATTACGGATATCATATTTACGCAGCAATGATTTAAGACTATCGTATGTGATTATTTATTACTAAAGTATAGGTGGTAGATGAATTGAAACATAAAAACAATGACTTAGTACCTCAGATATTCATAGCCGTAGTGAGTGTGATATTGGTGGGTATCATTATTTACTATATGATAAATTCGGTTAAAAGCACTACAAGGGTAGCAGATACTGTTATTGCTAATGCAGAGGAAACAGCCTCTGATTATGCTGAACATAAAATATCAATGTATGATGGTGAAGAAATAAGAGGATCGGAGGTAGTAAATCTTATAAAAAAGGAGCTTGGAGACTATTCTCCATCCGAAACAGCCCCATTATACATAGAGGTTGTAACAAGACTATCAGAAACCACCTATATTAATACGCATATTAATAGTGGGCATATAGAAGATGTTAAAAAATTCTCTTGTATAGAATATTATATTAAGCCTACGGCTCTTTTTATAGGAGAGGTTATAAGAACTGAAAATAGAGTTATTATTGGAGTGAAATTTACTCAGAATTGATTGTGGTCGGAGGATGCTATGCGAAATTCTGTTATCAATGTAGTAGAATTAATACTTGGAGCTTTGCTTATTGGTCTAGGTCTGCTTTATTTGATGACTCAATATAGATCGTTGACACAATTAACAGACATAATAACCATGCAAGCAGTTGGAGGTGATAGGGTTTATCAGCAATATAATCTTGCTAACACCATGGAGGTAGCTGATGAGGAGGTATATGCGGCCATTATGGGATATAAGGAATATCCTATAATGGTTGATGATAAGTTGATACCTTTAAACGGACATGACTATGAACTATACTTTTCATATATAAGGGATGGTTACTATAAGAAGGATTACAGATATGAAAGAGACAGACAAATAGTAATGGTCCTTTATACTTATATGGGTGTGTAATACTAAAGGAGCTTTATAATGGATTTTCCGGGTAGACTCATAGCGGGTTTTTTAGTGGTGGTATTGATTTTAATATTCCCACTGCAATACATAGCAGGATTAAATAATGAAAGCATAGATGCGTTGGTAGATAACAGAACGCATCTATTTAGTGACTCTGTTAGGACAAAGGGCTATCTTGCTAAGCAGATGTATGAGGAATATACGGATTTTCTTGATACTACCGGGGAGAGATATGATATTGACCTTCAGGACATTAGGCCTGTAAGGGGTGATGAATATTCTCTAAGAAGTAATACTGATATATCTCGGACATCTTCTTTTGAGCGTGTTTCCTATAATGAGATACAGTCCTTTGCCGCTCATACACATACTAGCGATTGTTATACGGGAAATCCACATGTATGTAACGGGACAGATTGTAAATATGAGTATGATGGTAAGAAAATCCTAATAGGAGCTGGAAACAGAGCCAACAATAATAATACGTATATTTATTATTCTAATGATGGCATTACATGGACTAGTATACCTAACATTACTTACAACAATTATGATGTTGGAAGTCTTACATATATGAATGGCCAATTTGTAATGAGAAGCACTTCTGGAAATATAAACACCTCAAAGGATGGTCAAAATTGGACTGATATTTCCTCTGGCTCTAATATAAGCGGGCTACCATCAGATATTTCACTTATACCTTATTCTACTGTAGCTTCTACAATTAATGACATTAAGCATGTTGGTAATGGGCTTTACTATGCCTCAGGAACTGTAAATAAAAAGATAGGTCCCTATTCGTATAAAAGTGTGGGAGCATTGTTTACGTCAACAGATTTAATTAATTGGACCTACCATAGTAATTACGATAGACCTTTGAGTAAATTAGCGACATCGATTATTGGAACTGAGAAAATATTAGTGGCTTTTTCCCAAGGGGATCCTGCTAATTGGATATACCCGGGGTATTATACGGCATACATTAATGATGATGGTACACTACCAGAGATGTCCTTGACTGTTTCATATAGTGATAGTGTATATGATGGTGCAGCATTAATACAGGCAGGGGATTATGCGGTATTTGTTCATAATAACAGTTTTTATAATTGTACGATTCCAGAAATGTATTCCTTTCGAAATCTTTATATTGGACTAAATAGTAGCATCAGATATGGAAAAGGGATGTATTTATCAGGTACTATTAGAGGTAGCTCTTTAATCAATATGACCTATATTAGCAATCCTAATATAAAGGGTGAATATGGACGAGGAATGGTATACTTTGGTGATAGATTCATATTTTCGACTAAATATCAAACAGCTCCAGATTCATTTTCCTATTATGCGTATACCAGTACAGACGGCACAACATGGACACAGGGAAATGCACCGGTTGTATTTAGTCAGCTTGTATGTAATGCCGAGGGTGGCTCAGGAGAAATAGACAGAGGTCCATGCTTAAAGAAAGGAAAATACTATGACAATATCGGGAATGAGGTATTTCCCATATGTGATAGGGTAGTAAGCTCCATAAGAGCAAAGTTCCCTACTCAGACGGTGGACAAAGGTAATCCGATAAATACAACTGCTATAGCCACATATCTTGATGGGCACGAAGGAGAGGTTAATTGTAGCAGTAATTGCAATCCTAATCTTGTAGGAACACAGACTGTAACGCTTACATACACAGGCCTAGTAGGAAATGCTAAAACCACGGGAACTAGAACATGTACGATAAGTGTTACCGTAAGACCGACTAACATCCTAACATCCATAACGGTCTTACCGGTATCACAGACAGTACAGAAATACTCCTTTCCTACCTTTACTGTCAGGGCATCTTATAACGACGGGACAAGTAAGCTATTAAGTGCTTCAGATTATAGTGTGACAGGCTATAATCCAAATATTATCGGTATACAAAGCGTAACCATATCCTATACTGAGGGGCTTATAACAAAGACTGCTACAGTAAGTGTAGCTGTAACCGCTTTACAAAGGGAGTGTCCTAGGTGTAGTCAAATTTATGAGCTAAATCCTGATGATACAGATCCAGGATGCCCTCATTGCAGAGATCTTATTATAGGCATTAAAGTAACGCCTAATTTTGTAGAGGTTACAAAGGGAGATATTCTTCCCATAACTGTAATGGGTTTATATAATGATGGCTCTAAGGCTGTAGTAACAGGGTGGGAGAGTAATTATAATCCTGAAAGGGTTGGTCTACAGAAAGTAACAGTACAATATAGGGGTTACGCAGCTGATATAACCGTATGGGTAAAGGAGAGACTTACTATATGTCCCGTATGTGGTACAGAGTATCCAGAAACAGAGGATGTATGTCCTGTATGTGCAGCTAAGGTAGTTAGAATTGAAGCATCTCCAAAAGAGATTACAATAATGCAGTATGAGCCTATCTCTCTTACTGTTAGGGCTTTCTATGCTGATGGAAGCAGTAAAGTCGTTAATGATTGGGTAATCGATAGGACCTCTGCTATACCGGGGACGTTTTTAGCGACGGTTACTTATAGAGGAATATCGGATACAATAAGCCTAACTGTATTATCAATCAATTCCATAGAGTGCCCTATATGTGGTACTATTTATGACCTATCAGATAGTCCAAAGGGCTGTCCCATATGCTCTGAGGAGATTGTAGGCATAGAAGCATATCTAACATCGGGTTCTAACCTAGTACAGCTTGGGACTACACCTAATATAGCGGTTATACTAATATTTCGTGATAACCATAGGGAATTTGCTACCGATGGATATACCCTTGAGAATTTTAATTCCCGTGAGCTGGGAATACAGACTATTACTGTGATATATAGAGGATTTACAACAACTATAATTATTGAAGTAGTAAATATACTAGATACTACCACCTGTCCGAATGGCCATGTATATAATAAGAATAGTGATGGAAGCGATCCAGGCTGTCCTTTTTGCCATCTAGGTAATGAAGTTAGCAATATAGCCTATTTTGATATCACATACACGAGTGAGATTTTAGATGCAGTATATTCAGTAGGTGCATATCATTTTCAGGAAGGTAATTATATATCTGTAATCGTGACAAAAAGAGATAAGTCCCTAATGTATAGGCTACAGAATACATTTTTCTCTACCTCCATGCTCGGAAGAAGGAAACGCTTTATCTATGGCGGGGAGGTAAAAGATGAGTAAGGTATGGGAGTGCATAGTAGATGTATTTATAGGAATTCTCATTATGTTTGTATCTGTATCAGTCTATTTTGGACTAAGGACCGAATCGGTAATAAAGTCCATGTATGAGGATATAACAGATGAATTCGTGACGAATGTTAAGAAGAACGGTGTTTTAACCCTAGACGATTATGAAGGGTATATGGAAAGGATGGGGACAGGAAATAACCTTTTTAATATATCCTTTGAGCATAGATATAAGATATATGAACCGGAGTATCGATTTAAGACCTTAGAAGAAATCCTTGCAGACCAGAATAATGCTTACACAGGCTCTAACGATTATCACTATAGAGAGGTTATAACAGAAAGACCTCCGGTAGATGATTCTATTAATAGTGGCAATCTAAATACTGAAACCAATGAAAGTATCTTAGCAAGGGCTGTTAATGGCCCAAAGGACCCTAATCATGTGCATGATGAGAGCTGCTATGGTGGTCACAAGCATGTAGGAGAGCAAAGCTTTACCCATATGCATACCCATGAGCCTGGGAAATGTATAGAATTCGTATCTGCTACTACTGTACGCTGTCACTGTAATAGTTGTGATGCTATTTATTATGTGGGTAGCTATTATTACTGGAATGATAATACGAATAGAGTGGAGCTGGGATCCTCAGATTTTACAGGAACTGCAATATGTATCACCTGTCGGGGAACAAGCATAACAGTTGATGCGCCCTTATACTATTATGGCTACTCATGTGGCTATAGGCCTTTTTACATATATGGACTTCCTGAAGGAGCAGGGGTGCGAGAACCTTATTGGGTTGAACTAGAATATAAGTTGATTAATCCTCAGGGTAGACCGGGAGGAACATACATTTCCGGTTGTTACACATATCACCAGACAAAGACTGTCTTTCATAATTTTAGTAAAGATGATTTGAGAAATATAATTCCTTTAAGTGTATATTACGGTGTAAATAAGATGATATATACAGAGAGGTTTAGAAATTATTGTGAGATTCCTCTATATTATACGGTTGGGCTTTCTGATTCCACTTATTTTTACTATGGTGAAGTAGAAACACATCCTAGTAAAGGTCCTTGCCTCTGCTATTTAAGGTATAAGGCTTATCTAGATGAAAATGGTAATTTAAGGTTTAAATTAATGAACTATTTTGCTACAGCATCATCAGATACTCCAATGAGATACGGAACAGACAATCCTGGCTTTCCCGATAATATAACTGCTAATCAGCTGGCAGCATTTAATGAATCCTATATCAATAATTTATTTTATGAGGTCTTTGATGTTAACTATCGTTCATATCGAGAATATCACTATGGGGATAGTGTAGTAGCCCATATAAAGTGCTTTGATACCGATAATCCTAGCGAACTATATGAACACCTAGATATATGTCCTTACGACCATTCACAGGGCACAGATAGATGGTTTAAGACCTGTGTCTATGATGAGGATGGAACGCTTGATTGTGACAGGATAATTGTATCCCTAGAGCCTACTCACAAAGTACAGACCGTGTATGTAAATGATCCGCTAATTACTACGGCTACTGCAACGTATCTTGATGGATCTACTGCGACAGTACTTTGCTCTACGGAACATGAAACCTCGGCTATTGTAAGAGATAAGGAGGTTACTATAGTCTATGTCAATACTATAGATGATATAGACTATAGACATACTGCCGAAATTACAGTAACGGTTATTCCAAGAAACAAGGTCTGTCCAAAGGGACATATATATAACCTAAATGCAGATGGAAGTGATCCAGGCTGCCCCTACTGTAAGGAATGGGTTGAAAGTCTACGGATAATAAACCCAACCACATCACCTATAGTAATAA
>JAAYJU010000218.1 GCA_012522735.1 Clostridiales bacterium
GCTGTGAGAACACCTTAGTATCTACAGTCCCAAGCACATCAAGGACATTGTCATAGGTTAAGGTCTCACCCAGATAAAATGAAATGCATTGGTCTAGAAGGCTTAGGGCATCTCTTAAGGACCCGTCCGCCATTCTAGCGATATACCTTAGGGCCTTATCCTCTACATCAAGCTTCTCTTCATCCATAAGCTCACGAAGACGGTCCGCTATATTGTCTATGGTTATTCTCTTAAAATCATACCTCTGGCACCTTGATAAGATGGTGACAGGTATTTTATGAACCTCAGTGGTTGCCAGTATAAATATTACATAGGAAGGAGGCTCTTCTATGGTCTTTAAAAGGGCATTGAATGCTCCGGTTGAAAGCATATGAACCTCGTCAATAATATATACCTTATATTTACCCTCTGTAGGTGAATACCTGACCTCCTCCACGATCTCCCTAACATTTTCAACGCCGTTGTTGGAGGCTGCGTCTATCTCAATCACGTTCATAGAGGTGCCGGACATAATCCCCTTGCACATAGAGCATTCATTACAAGGATCTCCCTCCTTGGGATTTTCACAGTTTACGGTCTTTGCCAAGAGCTTCGCTACCGTAGTCTTACCGGTCCCCCTGGTCCCCGTAAATAGATAGGCATGTCCAATCCTGCCTGACTTTATTTGATTTTTCAAGGTTGTAACTATATGATCCTGGCCTTTTACATCCTTAAAACTATCAGGCCGAAACTTCCTATAAAGAGCCATATACGACATACATAGCTTCCTTTCTGCTTGCATCGACGTGTGACGTGTAACGTTTTCATGCTACGTGAACACCGACGATGATCACTGGTTGAACTCGACTTATACCGTCTAATTATAACATTCTGCTATTCTAAAATCAATTACTTGTCAATCCTCTCTTTCTTCTCAAAATGCTGATAATCCTTACTATTCTTCCATTCCCCACCCCATGTAAAGCCCCTGCTTACAAATGCTTTATATATGGGATCATTCTTTCTTATATAATAATTATTATCCTTATCACGGTCTACATAATCACTGGCATTCTCAGGGAGGATTTCAAGCTTTCCATCTCTAGTTCTAACGTAAGGATTATATAAGGGGTTGATGTCTATTGCCAGTCCGTCACTGTGAATAGATCTTCTGGTGGTTCCTTCTACGAGCCTATAATTAAAGGCTGAAGAATTATTATCAGCCATGGACTTTAAATCGTCGGCATCATAGTCATCTATAAGTAGGATTTTCTCGATAGGATATTCTATCTTATAAAGCTCTTTAAAAAAATCAACAACATCATCTGCAATAGCTTTATTAACAATCATTTCCCCTTCGTGGGCCAATCCGTCAAAGCCAATATGAAGAAGGCGGATATATCTAAGGTCACTATAAGGGATATCGGTATCATCTTTGTAGGACTTTCCTGATATACGGTCTATTATCTCCTGGCTTAGTTCTTCTATATGGAAAGGAGATTCGAGACTATCTACTTCTCCACTTATAATCTGGACAAGGGTCTCATCTGCCTCATATACTTCCATAATATTTTCATCTTGGGCGGTATCATTTGTTTCTATGTTATTATACTCTTTATTTTTCTCATTTACTGCTAGACTTTTATCTTCCTGCAGATTATTACTTTCAGCCATATCAATATCCTCATTAAGTGCTTCTTCATCATCTATATTCATATCAAAGTCCTGCGTGATTAATTCATCCGAAGTCTCTAAGCTCCTTTTTGAACAGCTAGTCATAAAAACACAAAGTAGGAGAATCCCAAAGAGTATTAAGCTTCTCCTTCCCATATTAGTCCTCCTCAATAACATGAATCTCAAGATAGTCAAAATCTATAGGCTCCATGAAATTATCCTGTAGAAATCTTGTCTTGTCATGCCTTTTAAAATCAGCAACAGTCGCATCTAACCACAAGGGCTTTGATAAATCATATTCACGACAGATATCATCTATGGCTGCAAATATCTTCTGGGTTCTCCTAAGCTGAGGATTGTCATTGCAGACAACCATATCCTTTAACATTCTGTTATCCTTAAATATCTTTGCCCATAAGCGAAACATAGCATTCTCCTTCTGATGGTGACAGGCACCGTTCTCTCTATTGATGACAGGTACCGTTCTCACCTACCTGTGGTGCCTGTCAACATAAATTTCTTGCGAATTATTTCCTCTAAGTATATAATTAGAATAATAGTATTCATATATGTAGACTCCGTTCTATTATAGCGGAAGAAGATCAAAATTAAAAGTATCAATATGAGGTAAGTGGGTTATTAAAATGGATGGAAATGAGCGCAGAGAAAAGTTAATAGAGATACTTAGGGCTTCAAAGAAGCCTATATCGGGCGGTGAACTATCGCACCTATTAGGTGTAAGTCGTCAGGTTATAGTTCAGGATATTGCGCTCCTTCGCGCCTCTGATATAGATATAATATCTACCACAAAGGGGTATCTGTTCTATCAAAGCGAGGAAACAAAATATCAACGGATAATTCATGTAAAGCATTCCACCGAGGATATTGAGGATGAATTATGTACAATCGTAGATAATGGTGGTAAGGTACTTGATGTACATGTAATCCACGAAATATATGGTCAGATTGTGACAGAGTTAATTATCAGAAATCGAAATGATGTATATGATTTTGTAAAGCAGGTTAAGGAGAAGAAAATCGTTCCCTTAAAAGAGCTAACAGCCGGAACCCATCATCATACTATTGAGGCAGAAAGTGAAGAGACCCTTGATAAGGTTGAAGAGGCCTTAAGAGAAAAGAATTATTTACTCGATCAATAAAGAAAGAACATGTTTTATATTAACATGTCCTTTCTTTTTTTGTATTCATTTTTATAATCCTTTAGCGTAAATACAGCATAGGGTTTACTGTCTCTTCATCCTCCATTACCATAAAATAGAGGTTGCTTCCTTCTACAGAATAGTATTTTGTAGGTGTATTAATTACTCCTATAATATCACCCTCTGACAATCTGTCACCAATCTTATGATTAACATTTGCCAGTTGACCGTACAAAAGGGAATATCCGTCACCGATATCCATGGTAACAGTTAGTCCGGTTACAGGGTCATCAAAAATGTCTGTAATAATTCCGGTTGTAGCGGCTTTAACGTCAGTACCCACCTCAGCATCAAAAACAACTGCCGGGTTTACCTTAAACTGCATAAGAGTAGCATAATAAATTAAATGATCCATACTGTAATTCATAATAACATTGCCATCAACCGGCCAAAGAAGACCTGTCTCCACATCAAAGCTTAAGGGTGAGGTGTTCTTAACCGTAGCACCAGCCGTCTCAACTGTCGCTGGTTGTTCTTCTTCTATATCCTTGTCTAATACTGCATGTTTAGGCTCATCGCTTTCTACATAATCAATTCCGTTCTCTTCCTCTTGTGTATACACATCAAATTCCAGAAGACTGTCATTATCAACTACTTCCTGACCGTCATCGGTTACATCGGGGGCAGAGCTTGTCTCCTCATTATTAGCAAGCTGATCCGATGTGTGGTTATCATCGTTAGCCTGAAGATTATTGTCATCTTCAGCTACCATGTCATCATTACCCGGTTCATTTAGATCCACAAAGTTCTCACCCTCATTTTCTTGATTAGAGGATAAATTGGAACCAATGAGCGCTACTGCAGCTATAGCGATTATACCGACAAATAATAACACATAATAACCTTTGCTTTTGAAAAATTCAGCTAACCTGTTTTTTTTCACTGTTATCACCTCTAGATATATTCTTCTCACATATTGATTTATTTATTCCTAAGTCACATTTAATGGGTGTGAAAATCACTCGCCAATAAATATCCCAACTTATTTAATTAATATTTCCATTTCAATATTTTTTAATCGTATTTCTATATATATTCTTGACATTTTTTCATAAAGTTATAAAATAAAATCATGCGGATATAGTTCATTGGTAGAATGCAAGCTTCCCAAGCTTGAGAGGCGGGTTCGATTCCCGTTATCCGCTGTAGAATGATTAAGAGCATCAGCTTGTGGGCTGATGCTCTTTTTAGGTGTCATATGGGTAGGCGATCGTCGCCAAGATGGATAGCAGGAATGCTGTATTATCTGGGGTTGAACATTATCACGGTTAGAAATTGGTGATTTTCTATTCGGCAGGTATCGTCAAGTATGTTCATCTAGTGTTAACTGGCGACTACCAGTTTGACGCCCAAAAGGCGGTCAAATAGAATGATTAGGCGCCGTTTGGTAGTCCGTAGGCGACCGGTGGCTGCATATTTCTACCCGCATGCCTATTACTAATACGTGTGATCTATCATCCTAAGATTTAAACGAGAAAAAAGATACCCAAGAATAGTAGTGTCTACCACTCTGAGTATCTTTTATCCTACATATTAAGTTTATTCTTTTTGTTCTTCTTCGATATATTCAACATAATGCATCGCGTATTCGTTTCCAGCATTCGCCAAACCATACATCATCCGGATACCATTATCCATATCATCATTTTCTGTATCCTCCGTGTGTATTAGTCCATATATTAAAAGCAATGCATGATAATACCGCCCCTCCTGATTGTCGGCTTCTTCTAATATTTCAATAAAATAATTAATTCTATCATTGAACGGAAGCTTTGCCTCTGCTTCCTCCACTTTTAAATTAAAATGTATTTTTGTTAACACTCTAAGCATATTTACTGCTGCATCTGTTATTCCTTCATCTAAGGCTTCAAGATATAAATGCATAGCCTTAACACGTTTATCAGCATCACCGAACTGATCTGATTCAATATCTAAATTATAAGCTTTTTTAAACTTATCGTAGGCATTCACTTTGTCTGGTGATATTCTGGGAAAAAATCCTTTATCAGAATCCTCATCTATACTTACCATAGGTCTTATATTTACATTGTCTGCTTCTTTTTTCATACTTTTATCCCCCTGTTTTATTATTTCTGTTAACCCATACATTTCATTTGTTAGAGTTATTGCTCCTCTTACTAATTTGTCTAGGCTGATTCCATAGATATCAGCCAATGAAATCAATGTATCTATCGGTGGGTCACTTTTGTCTGTCTCCCATTTCGATACAACTTGTCTTGAAACATTAAGCTTCTGTGCCAGCTCTTCCTGCGGTATTCCATTAGCTTTTCTTAAAATCCTAATATTTTCTGATAACTGCTTCACCTTTTGTTCCTCCGTTCTTTATCATAAATGATATCTCAATTATAACAGGTATATAATTTTCCACAATATTTAATCCGTTGCATAATGCCATGTTGCTGCTATGATTTGTTGCATAATAAAAGCTAATGGATACAATTACCATTAGCTCGCTTTCGATTTACTCTATTTACTTTTTATATATAGGTTATGTTCCATTACATGTGTCCTTTAAAAGAACTTTATTATTCCACAGCACAGTCGAGCATAACATTAAATATTATAGCTTTTAAATCATCATCCTTTATTATCCCGTCACTTATCTTTGAAGTAATAATATCAAAACCATTTATGTTTTTAATACAACCAAACGATTTTTCATTACCTGCATTTACCACTCTTAAATAATTAAACTTAATTGCATTAATTAACATTGTTGTGTAATCTTTCTCAAAAGACAACCTCTTGACTATCTTTATTGGTATGGAATAATCATACATCAACGTATATATTCTTTCGTAATAAGACTGTTTATCACCATTTATTTGGTAATTACCCAATGTCTCATAAACTTTATCCAGTAGTATCCATAAATCAATCTCTACCATGCATTTATCATAATACTCTCTTACTATATATTCCGTAATTGACTCTACACATATAGCAGATTGGTCAAACACAGTAAATATTTCTGGAATTATTACACCAAAAACCTTTTTGTAATCTCTGATAACCTTTTTAAGAATTTTTCGATTTGTGTCTGTTAATATGCCTTCCATTGGAGTATTAAGAGTCTTATATGCTATTAGAAAGCGATCCACTTCTACCAATTTTCCTGGTTCTAATAATGACATAATCAATGCTTGCAATTTATAACATCCACAGTATTCGTACAATATTTCAAAAATCCATTTATCAAAGCCAGGTAACTTAGATTTTGGAACAATGTTGTTATCAAACCAGTTGAATTTAAAGTAATAAAACAGTAAATCCTTTAGTCCATTTCTATTATCAATCTCCGCTAACGCATACTGGTATTTTCTCTCTGCTGGAGCTTCTTTTATATACTTCATACATGCTTTCTCATAAAATTCCATGTATCAATCTCCTATACTGCTTTTGTTTATAATCCCGATTTTAGTCGCTGTATGTGCCATATCCACCAATACACAATATCGAATTACTGTCTTCTAATCCCTCTCGGTCCGCAACTGAGAAACAACAAAATGTGTCACTAAATTAAATTGCATCATAACCACCTTCTCAGCTCCTATCCTTAAGAGCAATAGAAAGCTCACCACCAAAGTTGTTCATTACAAATCTATCATCCTCTAAAAGATATTCCTTCTCGACTTTATAATCAAAAGGAAATAGATAAACGGAAGATTTTAATTCGACATATGAATAGTATCCACTATTATCCACAAGCATCATTACATATATCATAAAACTTACAATTTCAGGCCTATCAACTCTATGCTTGTTAATATGGTATACTCCCGGCTTTGTTGGTAACATAACCTCAAGATTTTTTAGCGTTGCAACCAGTTTATCTATTGAATAGAATAACGTACTGCTTTCACCCCATTCGTCAAACAACTTCTGCTTGATTTGCTTTAGTGTTAACTCATCTTGAAATTCAGCCATTTTACCTATCAGCTTACAAATATCCATGAAAATCGGATAGGCCATCAACATCATACACCAATGCAACGCCAGACTGTATTCCGGATGTTTTTTGATTAGCTCTAATGCTAATTTTTTTATTGAATCAGAAGTATCACCTTCATACTCCCAAGTGTTCATAAGAATATTCCGTGCTTTTCCTATATTGGTTTTATCTTTAAGCTCAAAACTTAGGTATTCATCCAATTGGTCTCTAATTTCTTCCTCGCTCAAGCCTTCTGATACGAGCTCAACGGTCTTATTCAACCAATGTGGTTTTATAGTTCTTGTAAATCCTACTCTCTTAGCCATTATTCCTTACCGCCTTAATTTTTATAAAAGGAACTATTACCTCATCAAGTGTAATTCCGCCGTGGGTCATCACAGCTTCACCTTTGGCGTCAAGAGAATCGCCGGCATCGCATATAAGGTAATCATAATCCTTTGTTAAGTAATACTTCGGATATTGTATCAAACCATATTTTTTTAGCAATGTTTCTTTGTCTGCAAAGTCCTTCAGTACCAGCATCCTCCGGCTCTTTGTTTCGACTTCAACGCCAGTTCCCATAAGTTTTCCCAATCCGATACATGGCGTATTGCCGTGATCAGAGGTTATATAGATATCATAACCTGCTGTCAAGAAACGCTTTGTCATAAGTGATTGGGAAGAATGAAACATGAGCCCACTGGCGAAATGATTTAATTCTTCCTAAGCTTTGGCCGTGCTTTTATACAAAGCTTTTTCCCGATTACCAGCGTTATGAGTTGCATGTATGGTATATTTAGATCAGACTACCTTTTAATAAAAGTATCTCTTGTTTTAAATATAATGGGAAGTTGGATTATTCGTCAATATAGTTCTCCATGCAAATCATTATACCATTCTTCTGCTTCCCTCATTCTGTTTTCCATCTCATCCAACGTGTCATATGAGTAGATAGAGTTGTTTTCTGATTATCAAAGATCATTTACTCAAAGTCGGTATTCACCAAATCCAAAGTGACCTTTCCACAGAGTTTAGTTGATGTAAATGATAAAAAAATTATTTGCGACGCGTTATTTTGTACCCCGGCAATGGTACGCATTCTTCTTTTAACCAAACTCCCAGTATCTGTCCTGAAAACCAGAGTGTAATTACCAAAATCAATGTCTTTCCCTGATAAGTTTGTTATGGTACCATGAAATTGTTGGAAATACGTTCCATTTATAGCTCTCCATACAAGTTCACCTTCTACTTTATATGTATCATCACTTGTGGTTAAGAAAAAACTACCTTGTTGTTCTGATATCTCTGGATTTTGTATATCACTTCCATTACCCGCATAAGATACTCTGGTATCTTCTACAACATTAATAATAATTGTAATATTTTCACTATAATCCTCAAGAAATATATTAATGAATGTCATCCCAACAGATTTTGCATCTATGTATAACGGTACAATATCATTTGAAAATTCTCCCCAACTACATGTAAGTATATTTTCATTACCCACCTGATATATTACCGGCATACCGTCTACTTCAGAATCCAACAGTGTTATATTTATGTAGCTGTCTTTCTTTACATCTGCATAATACACATCTGAGCTCAATCTATTTTTCAATCCCGACCCATCAGTATCTCTGACATTGATTATTTTTGGAACTGATTTTATTTTGTCTAGCACGCTATAACATAATATTCCATCATAACCAAGTTGCTTATACTCTTCTATTTCACTTCCTGTAAATTCTTTGAAAGAGCACAATGAATTTACTGAGCCTGCAAAACACAGATTACTCTTATCTTCCTTGCTTTTATATGATTTGAACTTAGTTTTCATTTTTTTAGACTTATCATTATTTTTATAAGTGTATTTTGTACTATTTATGGTATATGTATTATATCGTGTCTTACTACGTTTTATTGTGTATTGTTTTTTCTTCGCATTTTCCACATAACTAAAGTTCATCGCATCTGCAAATGGTTTTGCCTTTATCATTACGCTTCCAGAAGATGTAACCTCCGTAAGGTTGTTATATGCTGTCCATTTGTTTGTATCGTTTTGAATTAAGACTAAATACTTCTTCGAGCTAGCCTCAACATGATTTGTTGGAACTATGCAAAGCAGTGTCAATATTATCAGTATTCCCAATCTTGCCTTTAAATTCTTCACAATAATACCCTCCTAATTGTGACAATATCCACCTTCTTAGGTAGCCTTTCAATTATTAATATTTCTTTTTGCTTAAATTCATCCACGACAGTAAATCTCAACACATATTATATTATAAAATCTCTAAATTACTACTCATCAACTCTGCCTGCTTAATTACAATTTCAATAGCTCCCTTTGCTTTCTCCGGTGGATACTTATATTTTCTAAGCAATCTCTTAACCATAGACCTCATAGCTGCTCTTGCTGATTCCTTCTTGTCCCAATCAACTGTACGATTTTTCCGGATCATATCAGTTAGTTCCTGCGCCATATCCACTAATACAGAGTCTTGCATTTCCTCTAGTACCTTTGGATCAGCAACTAATGCATTATAGAAAGCATATTCCTCAACCGATAAACCCTTTGCTTCACCGGCAGAATATGATGTTACCATCTCCTGTGATAACTTAAGTAACTCCTCTATTACTTCAGCACTGGTTATTAAACGGTTGTTATATTGTTTTAATAACTCTTTTATCTTTTTAGAGAATAATTCAGATTGAACCACTCCAGTTCTACTCA
>JAAYJU010000219.1 GCA_012522735.1 Clostridiales bacterium
GCTATTGCAAGGGGGTTCGTAGCGCCATCTGGGATGGAACTGATTTGTATTCCAGCATTTACCGACATTCTTATTGATGGAGAGGAAAGAACTGCAATTAAGCTAATAGTTGAACCAAGGAAGTGACTATTAGACAATTAGTACTATAAAAAATGCTGTCGATTTATAATTAGATCGATAGCATTTTTTCAGTGTGATATTTCTCTTTATCTCCTGTGTTCCATTATTGAGAATGAAGTATGGATATGATAATATTAAAATGTAGTTTTAATATGGAGGGACGGCTTTTTGAAAATATATGAAAGAATGGGCAATGGCACGTTTTTAGTGACAGAAGGCCAAGTGAAATATATAGAATTTGAATGCCTGAATAAGTATAAGGATTCATTGATTCATTGCATGAGCACCAGGTCAGGTGGAATCAGTACAGGAAAATACAAATCAATGAATTTGGGCTTTAGCAGAAATGATTTGAGAGACAATGTAAATGAAAATTTTGCTTTATTTTGTAAGACCGTGGGATTGAATACTGATAGTCTGGTTATGACAAATCAGGTACATGGCACAAAGGTTTGTCAGGTTGATGAAGCTGACGTAGGTAAGGGCTTTACTAGAGAAAGCGATATCATAGGGGTTGATGGCTTATGTACATCGACACCCGGAGTTACCCTTGTGACATTTCATGCTGATTGCGTGCCGGTATTTCTTTATGAGCCAGGTATAAATGCAGCAGCCTTGCTACATTCAGGGTGGAAGGGAACGCTTTCGAATATCGCGGCTTGTGGTATAGACAAATTGAAACAGCTTCCGGGGTTTGATTCAGATAGATTAATTGTAGTGCTGGGGCCATCTATAGATTTTTGTTGTTTTGAAGTAAGTGAAGATGTTTATATTCTTTTTAAAGAGAAATATAGTAATAATGAATTTTATAGATACAAAGGTAATGCAAAGTGGCATATCAACCTCAAGGGAATAATTACGAGACAGCTGAAAGACAAGGGAATAAATGTAGAAAATATAAATGACTGCGGAATATGTACAAAATGCAGAAATGACATTTTTTTCTCTTATAGGGGTGATAAAGGAAAGACTGGTAGTATGGCAGCATTTATGCAGATGAAAATTCAAGGAGCTTCCAATGAAGAAAATTTCTAGAATATTATTAGCTATAGTAATATGTATACAACTGACTTCCTGTCAGACAGATTATGAGATAGAGAAGCTTCAACAGCTCCATAAGAAGTATGATACAACTATGGAGCACAGCAAATATATAAATGACTTTGACGTACTGGATAGCGGGCCGGTAAAGGGGGGGACATTGAAGCTTTTTACCACAGAACCAGATACGCTGAATCCTATTTTTACAAAAAATGCATTCACAGCAGATATCCTGAGTTTTATATATGAAGGCCTTACTAAGCTTGATAAGGAGCAGAAGGCTATTCCCATGCTCTCTGACAGATGGTCGGTATCTGATGATGGACTGATTTGGGACTTTCATATCAGAGACGATATTAAATGGCATGACGGAGAACCTTTCACGGCATACGATGTAGAGTTTACAATACAGACTATATTGATACCATCTATTAA
>JAAYJU010000220.1 GCA_012522735.1 Clostridiales bacterium
ACACTGCGGGTATGAACCGCATGCTCTCGCCAACTGAGCTACTTCGCCGAAGTCACGATGATTATTATATCTGCTTTATAATCAAATGTCAATGGTAAAAAAATTTTATTTTTATATCTGTTTTTATATCTAATCTTCTTCTTTAAAGATGATTTCATATTCATAAACTAATCCTAATTTTTCTCTGGCTATTTCTTCAATATATCTTTTTGTCTGAACATAGGCTTCCAGATTCTTAATATCAATAGCTCTTTCTTTCTCATTATTAATCTGCGTTTCCAAGGTCTTCATGGTAATATCAAGGTTCTTCTTCCTATCCTCAAGCTTAATCTTACCGAAAGCAACAATACCAAATATGCATAATACGACAAATACTATAATTCCAGTACCTGTCCCCTTTTTATTTTTTCTTCTCATTATGCCACTCCTCTTTTAATAATCTCTTATGCTTTTGCCATTGGTTCAGCTTTTGGCTTTCTTTTCAGCCTACGATTATTTAATGATATTTTAACTGATTTAGCCCGACTTTTCAATCGGCTATATATCTTATTATTCAATATCTTTGCCTTATTTTTTAGGATTACTAATCCTTTTCCTATAAATGCTATTGCAAGAGAAAATGGACGTAAAATTAATAGAATTAGACTGCTTATGAGCTTCACAATCCAATCACTAAGTATGTAATGATAAGCTACCATTCCGATTACCATGCCCATAACCGAAAAACCGCGAATGGTTCCGTTGTTCTTTACATAAATCATTGCAAATATAAATACGCTGGCTATTACCCAGAAGATTAGATCTTGGATTGCCACCGCTACCACATTATGCCGAATAATTCTCCTTATAATCCTTAGATGATCATAAGCCAGAAGCACTAAAGCCCCCCATAATATAGAAATCATAAAAAACTGCAGCTCAATGGTTATTCCTTGATTCATACAGGCCCCCTATTTAAATAGCCTGCCGAATAAAGACTCCCCGGTTTTGCCATGATTTGCTGTGTCCGAATAGGTCAGACTATCAATTCTCCCGTCAATATCTACCTCTCCTTTTTCGAGTGTAAGACGGTTTACATGCAGCTCACTCCCTCTAATCATTAAAATACCCTGCTCCGTCTGTAATAGGACTTCCCCAGCATCAAAGGATAATACATCATTAACACCGGTTACAGCTATTGTTTTTCTGGCTATAATATTTAATTTATGTCCCTTTAAAACCTGTTGTCTTTCATCCATTTTAAGGCCTCCTCATAATTAATGCTTCTAGACAGCTTGCTCTAAAAAAGATCAAGACTTATCTTTTTAAGTATATGAGATGACCTTTCTCTTAATGACGAGTTAAAGGTACTTAATTAATTCTTTTGCTTCGTCTTTTTTTACTGTCTCCTGTATATCAAGAACCTCCACCTTAACAGATTTGCTACCGAATCCAATCTCTATAATATCACCTGTTTTAACCTCGGTCCCAGCCTTGGCAGTCCTGCCGTTAACCATAACACGTCCGGCATCACATGCTTCATTTGCTATAGTCCTTCTCTTTATCAATCTTGATACCTTTAAAAACTTATCCAGCCTCATATTAATAACAATCTCCTTTACTAGATAAAAGGCTGCTTTAAACGCCCTACACCCCCTAAGAGATACGGAATTTAAAACAGCCTCTTTCGTTAATTTAAGTTATTTTACTATGCGTTAATAACGTCCTTTAAAGCCTTGCCAGCTTTGAACTTAGGTGCCTTAGAAGCAGCAATCTTCATAGGCTCGTTAGTCAAAGGATTTCTTCCGGTTCTAGCGGGTCTGTCAACTACATCGAATGTTCCAAAACCTACTAACTGTACCTTACCACCTTTTTTTAATTCCTCTGTTACTACATCAATGAAAGCCTTTAAAGCCTTTTCTGAATCTTTTTTTGAAAATTCGGTTTTTTCTGCAATCGCTGCAACTAATTCTGCTTTGTTCATGGATTCGCTCCTCCTCTAAAGTGTTTATTTATTTTTCACTTCCACAGGGCATCATGCTCCGTGGATGTGATAGCGCATAGACTATAGCCATTTCCCTTATTTGTGGAAAGGACATCTATAAGTCTATTTATAAACTTATTAGTAGCATTTGTCAAGGAATTTTCTGCATTTATCTGTAAAACCAGCGATAATTTTATCATATGGAAGAACAGAGAGCCAAATTCATCAAAAATCAGGGTCTTTTCTCCTAGCTCTACCGCTTTACTAAGATTCTCAAGCCTCTGTGCAGTTTCCTTTACCACATCCTCTTTGCTACCAAATTCAATTCCAAACTTAAGAGCTTTTTTCTGTACCTTCTCTGCTCTGATATTTGCAGGGAGAGCTTTAGGCACCTTAAGAAGCTCTTTCTCAGGAGTGATATCCTCTCTTTCTTTACTCTTGATATCCTCCCAATTTCTTAACACCTCCTCAGAGGATTTGGCTTCCACATCACCAAACACATGAGGATGCCTGCTTATCATTTTCTCACTTTCTTCTGATATTACATCCGAAATAGTGAATCTATTTTCCTCTTCGGCAATTACACTATGCATAGCTACCTGAAGCAATATATCCCCAAGCTCCTCACATAGATTTTGGCTATCCTCATTATTGATAGCTTCAATAACCTCATAGCACTCCTCTAATAAGCACTGCTTTAAGCTTTCATGGCTCTGCTCTCTATCCCAGGGACATCCATCCTTACTTCTTAATCTTCTTATTATATTCATAAACTCATCAAAGCTATAGGTTTTATTCATGTTTATCTTCGCTCCGTTTCCTTGTACGCAGATTATACCATTTAACGCAAAGAAGCGAAAGTAATTATTTCTTTCGCTTCTTTGCTAATATTATATTGACATATAAGCTGATTAG
>JAAYJU010000005.1 GCA_012522735.1 Clostridiales bacterium
ACTGTGGGGGGCAGTTTGATGTTTACTTTTCTGTATCTTCATCCTCCCGTGAGGTTTCATAAAATTCGGGTATCATATAGTTTTTATGGGATACTTCGGCGATAAAGCGGCTGGGGGTGTCATATCCAGTTTTTAGAAGAATGCTTTTTAGATGCGTTCTTACAGAGTCATATTTTATACCCAATATGTCCGCTATGTCTTTTTGGGAATGGCCGTTTACCAATTCCCTCAGGACATCCAGTTCTCTTTTTGTGAACTCCGTACTTTTGGCAAGCCCTATTTTGATTACAGGCGCATCATCGGGATAGACGGATTCTCCTGCCATGGTTCTGTCCATGACCGAAAGCAAGTCTTCTACGCCTACATCTTTGTACCAATGGCTTTCACAGCCGGCCTCCCGTGCTTTTCGAATAAAGCTTTCCTCCGGCATGGAAGTAACAATAATGATTTTGATACGGGGAAAATCTTTTTTGATTTTAGCCGCTGTATTTATCAAGATAAAAATATAGCAAATATAAGTGAAAAAGTGTAGCACCTTAGAGCTAGTGATGGTCACAGCCATCAATCAAGCATTATGTGATAAAGACCATTTTCTCATCACGCTGCAAAAAAATATCGAAACCGTTATTTGCCACGAAAACAGTCATACCCTTATCGCAATCGATAAACGGCTTACAGAATTTCAAGCAGAGCTCTTGAAGCTCGCCAGCTCTAAGGCTGACTACGAGAAGGTCGGCGATGAAATTTATCGACTGCGTGAGGAGAAGCAAAAGGCTCAGGTCGAGAACCTTGGTCGGCATGAACTGCAAAAACGCATCACCGACATGAGCGCATTTCTTCAAGAGCAGCCAACCGCCCTAACTGAATATGACGAGTCACTTGTCCGGCGGCTGATTGAAAAGGTCACTGTCTACGAAGACAAATTCACTGTGGAATTTAAGTCCGGCTTGACGATGGACGTAAATGGATAAGGTTCAAAACAAACAAGGCACTCTACTGAATTGTGAAGTAGGGTGCTTTTCATTTGAAAAAGAATATTAGCTCTTGCCATATCAACTCATTTATCGTATATTTTAACTAAGGTAAAATAATTCAACTTAGTTAAATATCCCGGAGGTAACTATGAAACAAGCGAAAAAAGAACGTACGCAAAAAGAAATCATCGAAGCTGCGAAAGACATTATCCTTGATAAAGGGCACGAAGCCATTACTGTTCGATACTTGGCTGAAATAACAGGATATTCACATACCAATCTTTATTATTATTTTAAGGACTTGAATGCACTCTTGTGGGCATTACGTTTTGAGATGATTGAGGATATGATTACTGAGCTTACATCCATTTCCTTTAAAAAGGATGATCCTGTGGAAGAAATCCTTGAAGCTTTCTTCTGTTATACAGACTATTTTTTCGAACATCCAAATATATTTCGGTTTTTTTATTTTTATCCTTTTGTTCCGCCGGAGGGAGATGATAGATATTATAATCTTGAGCAACGATTTCACGGAATGTGGCAGAAATCCTTAAATAGGCTAATTCAGGAAGGTGTTATTCAAACAGAAGATATTCAAATTGTAGCAAAGACCATCATTTATGCCTTACAAGGAATGATTATGCTGAGTTTTTCATCCAATGGAGCTACACAAAAAGAGAGTATTAAAGATGAGCTCACAACCCTTATAAATTACTTGTTCAAAAAGAGTACTAAAACATTTTAAGGAGGAAATATATCTTATGAATCAAGGTTTAAGTATCAATTTTCGACCGCTATATCGCATCGCACAGTATTTCGCTTTAGCAATGATAATTATTATTCCGTTACAAATTATTATTTTTGTGATTTCACCACCACCGGAAACTGTTAAAGGATTCTTTGAGCTTTATCATCAAAATCCATTTTTAGGACTGCTCAGCTTAGATTTCCTTTACTTGATAAACAATATGATTCTTGTAATAGTTTATTTGGCTCTCTTTGTCGTCTTGTACCAAGAAAAGCCCGTTACTTCACTCTTGGCATTTATTCTTGGTTTAATCAGCATTGCATGTTATTATCCGTCCAATCCTGCGTTTGAAATGCTAACGTTAGGCAATCAATATTTCCAGACGCTGCCTGAACAACAAACGATATATTTGGCAGCGGGAGAAGCCGTAATGGCAGGATATACAGGCACCACTTTCAATACTTACTATGTGTTAGGTACAATATGCTTGCTTTTATTCTCCTATGCAATAATAAAAAGCCATATATTTAAGAAATCCGTTGGCTTATGGGGATTAGCTTCCGGATTCTTCATGATTGTTCCATCATCGGCAGGTATGTTAGGTATGATCTTTTCTTTGCTGTCCCTCATTCCTTGGATTGTATTTGTTGTTTTGTTGATGTTGAAATTCAAAAAATTAGCTCTTGACGCACAGAATGCTGAATAGTGAACATTGTTTGGTTTAGTGTGTCCATGCTGGGTAAAAGGTCACCATCTTTAAGGAAAAATCCATCGAGGAATTCAAATCTGCCATGACAGTTGATGGAATAATAGTTGAAATGAGCAAGTCACTCTATGCGAAGTTTAACG
>JAAYJU010000221.1 GCA_012522735.1 Clostridiales bacterium
AAGGATGAAAGCGCAGCTATGGATATGAAAACTGTTAAATTGGATAGACCATTTGTATACGCTATTATAGATAATTCAACTAAACTGCCGATTTTTATTGGAACACTTATGGATCTAAATAAGTAACTAGTCTCTTGGGGGAGGGAATATGTATAAGGTTTTTTTAGTGGAAGATGAAATTATAATTAGAGAGGGAATCAAGAACAAGATTCATTGGGAGGAAGAGGGGTTCAAAATTGTAGGAGACGAAAGCGATGGTGAATTGGCTTATCCCTTGATTATAAAAGAGCAACCGGATATCTTGATTACAGATATTAAAATGCCATTCATGGATGGTCTTGAGCTATGCAAATTATTAAAAAAGGACATGCCACAGCTCAAAATTATAATTGTCAGCGGATATAGTGATTTTGGATATGCACAACAAGCAATTGATATCGGTGTAAGTGAATATCTGCTTAAACCGGTAACATCAACTAAGCTAATGGCTGCGGCAAAAAATGCCAGCGCTGCTATTGAAAAGGAACGCAAAGAAAGACAAATACTTGAACAGTATCAGCTTTTAATTTATCAAAAACAGGGTGAAAAGAGAAAGGACTTTTTTAATGCTTTAGTCAGCAAGAAAATGTCTCTTTCACAGATTGTAGAACAAGAGGATGAACTAGGCATCAATATGGTGGCTAGTGTTTTTTGTATTCTACTATTTCAATTCAAAGCACAGGAGGATATGTACGAATATTCAAATGAAATAGTACAATGTGAGGCGAAAATGTTGGAAGCTCTAAGAAAGTTTCCTGATATAAAAGTATTTGAACGTGGTATGGATGGTTGGGCCTTTATCCTTTTAGGTGAAGATGAAATGCAAATCAAGGCACTGACCGAGGAGCTGTGTAATTTATTAATAAAAATCTGTGATAATAAGGTACATTATTTTGGAGGAATAGGTCGCAGTGTTTATCGTATCCGTGACTTACAACAATCATATCGTGATGCTAATAGTGCCTTTTCACTCCGTTATTTTGAAAGCAGGGATCAGTTCTTATCCTATAATGATGTGCGCAATATTAAGGAGCAGATAGGAAATAGAGTTAATGTCAGTGAGATGAATCTTGAGAAGCTTGATAGAAAGCTATTAGATGATTTCTTAAAGAGAGGCACCATACATGATATTGATGAATTTGTAGATAGCTATTTTGATGGATTCGGTTCTAAAGCTATGAGTTCAACCCTCTTTAGGCAATACATAATAATGGATGGATATTCGGCAATCACGAATTTTCTAAAATCTCTAAAGTATCCTAAGGAAAAGATAGATAACAGTCTTAAGAGCATGAATAGTATCAGTGAACAGTTGACTAGCTTGAAGGATTACAGTGAATTTTATAAAACTATTCTAAAAAAAGCAATTGATTTACGGAATAAAAACAGTCAGAAAAGATATGCAAGTCTTATAGAACGGGCAAAGGAATATATGCATCACGAATATGCAATGAGTGATCTTACGCTTGATAAGGTCGCGTCGACAGTTAATGTCAGTCCGAATTATTTTTCTTCACTTTTCAATCAGGAAACCGGAATGACCTTTATTGAATATCTAACTGATATCCGCATGGAGAAGGCAAAAGATTATTTAAGGTGTTCTGCCATTAAGATAACTGAGATTGGATATTTAGTAGGATATCAGGATTCTCATTATTTTTCTTACATATTTAAAAAGACGCAGAATTGTACGCCGTCGGAATACAGATTACAAGGTAAAGGTGACGAATGATAAATTATAGCAAGGTAAAGCAAATCAAATACCCCTTAAGGCTGAAGCTCTTTATGGTAGCCGCTATCATCATCATACCGATGATTATTCTCGCGGTTTACCAGATTGCCGCTCTATATAATTATAGTACCGCATATGATGCGATAGTACGAAGGATTACTTCTGCCAATAATTATAACCTCAATTTTAAAGAGGAAATGGACGAGAGTATGTATAAAATTGTAGTTGAAGCAGTAACCTTCGATGAAATTGATGAGAATAATGACTTAATAAATCCATATACACTGATAGAAGACGCAAAAGAGAATTTCACCAATCTAAAGGAGATAACTTCTAGCAGAGATAGTCTTGACTGGATAAAACGTATTCTCCTTAATCTTGATACCCTGGAGGACAGAATTAACGAGATTCGTGATAATCTAAAGCAGACAGGCCTCTACGAAGAAAATATAGAAATGCTTGAATCTGATATCTATATTCTGACTGAGCTTTTTCAGGAAGAAATCCAGTACTATATTTATTATGAAACTCAGAATTTCGAAGCAATAAGACAGAGCCTTGATGAGCAGGTAACGAATGTAATCCTAACAATGATTGTGGCCTTATCTGCCATTATAATAGCATCTGTACTGGTAAATATTCTTGTAACTAACAGTATTACAAAGCCAATTAGGATGCTATGCGATAAGACGGCTATGGTAGCAAAGGGAGATTTTACAACGAGGACAAACTGTGATAATCATGACGAATTAGCGGTTTTGTCTGATAGGTTTAACGATATGACTATTAAACTGGAACAGCAGGTAAAAAGTATCAGGTTGGAACAGGAGAACTTAAGATATATGGAATCAAAGCTTCTACAGACTCAGATAAACCCTCATTTTTTATATAATACATTAGATACAATTATCTGGCTGATAGAGGGAGAGAAGAATAAAGAAGCAATAGATATCGTTGTAGCTCTATCTGAATTTTTCAGAATTGTTGTGAGTAAGGGAAAAGATTTTATTACGATTCGCGAAGAGGAAATACATATTAAAAGCTATCTACAGATACAACAATCACGGTATAAAGATATTCTTACTTATGAGATTGATATACCAGAAGAACTGTATGTATATCAAATTTTAAAGCTGACTCTGCAGCCACTCATTGAAAATTCATTATATCATGGTATTAAAATGCAAAGAGCAAAAGGTAATATAACGGTTACAGGTGAGCTTATAGATGAGGTCATTTACTTTCATGTGATTGATAACGGAATAGGAATGAATGAAGAGGAGTTAAATGCTTTAAGAAAAGAAGTTGAAATGCCGGTTAGCAAGCAGAGCACCGGTTTTGGACTTGCAAATGTAAACAAAAGAATTAAATTGAACTATGGGAATGATTATGGTTTGGATATACAAAGCAAAAAAGGAGAAGGTACAGACATTATGATCAGATTTCCGGCAAGAATGATGGAGAATAAGGGAATTGAGGTAGGATATGAATAAAAAATATAAAATCATATTATGGATTATCTTTATAGGTTTGATAGCTCTATCCAGCTGCAGTCTGAAGCCTTTGAAGAGCCTTCAAAATAACGAATCAGAAAATACAGATGATATAGATTCTGATTTGATTATCGTTGGTTTCTCGCAACTTGGTTCAGAATCAGACTGGCGTACAGCTAATACAAAATCTATACAAAATGCCCTAATTAAAGATAATGGATTTTCCTTGATATTTTCAAACGGAAGACAGAAGCAGGAAAATCAGATTAAGGATGTAAGAAGCTTTATTTTCCAGGAGGTGGATTATATAGCAATTGCGCCTGTAACAGAAACAGGATGGGATACGGTACTTACTGAGGCAAAAGAAGCAGGAATTCCTGTAGTAATTGTTGACCGTATGATTGATACAGATGATGAAAGCCTTTATGTCGCTTGGGTGGGCACAGATAAATACGAAGAAGGTGTTAAGGCAGGACTGTGGCTAGAAAAGCATCTAGAAAATCAAAAGAGTGAGGATGATGCTTTGCAGGAGGAGAAAGATACTAAATCTGAAGAGGCAGAATACCAAGAGGATTATGAAGGAAAATCTGATGTAATAAATATCGTAGTCCTTGAAGGTACCATAGATTCAACGGCTCAGATTGGACGTTCGCAGGGATTTGAGAATATTGCTAAGCTTCATGAGAATTGGAATATTATAGCACACGAAAGCGGTGAATTTACCAAAGCTAAGGGCAAGGAAGTTATGATTAAGTTTTTGCGGGATCATGATGATATAGATGTTTTAGTTTCTCAAAATGATGATATGACATTTGGTGCAATAGAAGCAATACATGAAGCCGGATTAACCTGTGGTGTCAATGGGGAAATCACAATCATATCCTTTGATGCGGTATCAAAGGCTTTTGATATGATGGAAGCTGGATTTATAAATGTAGTCATTGAATGTAATCCTTTGCAGGGACCACCGATTGCAGAGATAATAGGTCGTCTGGAAAATGGTGAAAAGGTTCCTAAGATAACCTATGTGGAGGGACAGGTTTTTGAGGCGGAAAATGCCGGAACAGAACGTATTGGGAGGACTTATTAAACGTAAAAAAACAAACAAAATAAATAAGAATCTTAACCAAGCAAAATTCCTGACTTAAACAAAGTAAAAATGACAACAAAGACAGGAATAATCTCCGTATTCTAATTATTAAATATTGAATATACTTGGACCTGTAAACAAGTATATTCAATTTTTTGTCGTATAGGAAAATAAGTCCTATACGATATGATGGGAGGATATTTATATGAAAAAAATGATTTCTCTTGTTCTTGTGTTAATGATCATGTTCTCTTTGGCTGCATGTGGCAAAGTTAGCAAAACCACAGACACAAAAGACAAAAAGTTAACGATTGGTGTTGTACAGACAAATGCAAATGAGTCTGACTGGCGTACCGCCAACACAATCTCATTTAATGATGCTTTTAAAGAAGCTGGATTTGAGACAAAAATGGTTTTTGGCGAAGGTGATCATGCAAAGCAGATTTCACAGGCACAGCAGCTTATTCAAGAAGAAGTTGACTATCTTGTAGTCTTAGGACTTCAATCAGCAGGCTGGGAGGATGTAGCAAAAGCAGCTAAGGAAGCTGAAATACCCTTTATTATGGCTGATCGTAAGCTTGAATTATCAGAAGATCTATACACCGCTATGGTTTGCTCCGATTTTGAAGCCGAAGGAAATAAGGCTGTCGATTGGTTGAAGAAACAGGCACTTGATGTTAATAAGATTGTTGTGCTAGGTGGCGACACAGGATCCTCCGCTCAGCTAGGACGTTCCAAGGCAATTGAGGACGGCGCAAAGGCAAATGGCTGGGAAATAGTATTCAACCAGAATATGAAGGGTTGGGATGAAACTCTAGCAAAACAGGCAGTTGCTGATCTTATCGCTGCCGGTACAGAATTTACTGTTATCTATGCTGAGAACGACAACATGGCCCGTGGTGCCTGTGACGCTATGGATGCAGCCGGTATTACATATGGTAAGAACGGCGATGTTAAGGTTATAGCATTCGATGCAAATAAGTGGGCTCTTGAGAAGGTTCTAGCAGGTGAGTTCAACCTTGATGTAGAATGTAATCCTCTCCATGGACCACGTATTGTTAAGCTTATTAACTCACTTGAGGACGGTGAAAAGGTTGAAAAGAATGCCTATGTTGATGAGGAAATGTTTGACTGTGACACCATCACAAGAGCTATTGTAGACGCACGTAGTTATTAAATAGTATTAATTTCAGCTGAAAATCCCTCCGATTTTCGATAGGTATAAAGGGGAATATTTAATTGAAATGCGCGGCGCAGATTATGTGGATATTGTTCGCAGATTCCAGCACCGCGCATTTCTCGATATGATGCTCTAACACATGATTAACTGAATAGGAGGTAATACCTTCCTTATATGTTGTGATAGATTATTAACTGAATAGGAGGTATGAAATAATAAGATGCAGGAAGCAGTACTTACCATGAAAGGTATTTATAAAAGCTTTCCCGGTGTTCGGGCTTTACAAAACGTGAATTTCACTTTATGTGAAGGTGAAATCCATGCTTTAATGGGTGAAAACGGTGCTGGTAAATCCACTTTAATTAAGGTGTTGACCGGTGTATACGTAAAAGACGCCGGTGATATTTATATTAAAGGATTCAGTAAACCAGTACATATTAAGTCGCCCCAGGAAGCCCATAAGCTTGGAATAAGCACTGTCTATCAGGAAATCACCTTGTGCCCTAATCTGACAGTTGCCGAAAATCTGTTTATTGGAAGAACTGATGATTTGTTCGTGGACTGGAAGAGAAACAATAAAAGAGCAGAAGATATACTGGAAGGGCTAAAGATACCGGCAAAGCCAACACAGCAATTGTCAAACTGCTCAATAGCAGTTCAACAGATGGTTGCGATTGCCCGTGCAGTTGATATGGACTGTAAGGTCTTGATACTTGATGAACCCACCTCATCGCTTGATGAACAGGAGGTTGCCAAGCTTTTTACACTTATGCGCGAACTAAAGGGTAGAGGAGTAGGTATAATATTTGTGACCCATTTCCTTGATCAAATGTATGAGATAAGCGATAAGGTTACCATTCTGCGGGGCGGTGAGCTTGTCGGTGAATATCAGGTTTCAGACTTACCAAGAGTTGAGCTGGTTGCCAAGATGATGGGTAAAGAGCTTGGAGATTTAGCTAATATACAAAATGAAGCGAAGGCATGCTGTGATGAAGCTGGGGAAGCAATAATCGAAGCTGAAGGACTTTCAAGTATTTCAGGCATAAAACCATTTGATTTTAGAGCCTGCAAGGGCGAGGTGACGGGCTTTGCAGGGCTGCTTGGCTCAGGTCGTAGCGAATGTGTCCGCACGATTTTTGGTGCAGATAAGGTAATCAAGGGTAAGCTCAGAATCAAAGGGGAGAATGTGACTATTACATCACCGATTAAGGCTATGAAGAAAGGGATTGGGTATCTTTCTGAGGATCGTAAAAGGGACGGAATTATTGGCGATTTGTCAGTAGGTGAGAATATAATACTGGCATTACAGGCTATGAGAGGTTTTTTTAGGCCATTTACCAAGACTCAGGTACAAGCATTCGCTGATGAATATATCAGTATGTTAGGAATTAAAACTGCTTCAGCGGATACCCCAGTCAGCTCCTTGTCAGGAGGAAATCAACAAAAGGTAATTCTTGCACGTTGGTTGCTCACTCATCCGGATTATCTTATACTTGATGAGCCTACCCGTGGAATTGATATAGGCACAAAGGTTGAAATCCAAAAGCTAGTATTAAGGCTTGCCTCTGAGGGAATGAGTATCACATTTATATCAGCCGAGATTGAGGAGATGCTGCGTACATGTTCAAGGCTGATTGTTATGCGTGACCTGTATGTAGTTGGTGAGCTAGAGGGTGACGATATGACACAGGATAAAATCATGTATACAATTGCGGGGGTGAGTAGTAATAATGAGTAGAAACAATAAGAAGCCTGATGGCAACCGTGTTAAATCGGTAGCAAAAGCATTAATAAAGCACAAATTATTCATTCCGATTATCTTTCTGGTTTTTTTATTACTAATAAATATTTTTATTAAACCCGGCTTCTTAAGAATAAGCTTGGGTAATGACAGCAGTGGCAATCCGGTATTAATAGGTAATATAGTAAATATCCTAAATAATGCGACTGAGCTTGTTATTCTTGCAATAGGAATGACACTGGTAACTGCCTCCTCAAGAGGACAGGATATAAGTGTAGGTTCTACAATCGCCATAGTCGGTGGGGTTGTTATGCGTATACTGTGCGGGAGCGAAACCCAGCCACATGAATTGATGGCTCCAATCATTGTTGCGTTTATACTAGGGTGCCTTGCAGGCATGGCTTGCGGTGTATTTAACGGAATTCTGGTTTCAAAATTTAATATACAACCTATGGTTGCAACCCTAATTCTTTTTACAGCCGGACGATCGATTGGCTCAATGGCTATGGGAGGTCTTAAGCCCAAAGCTGTGGCCAGCTTTGGCTACTACGGTAATTTTATTCCGGGTATTCCTATTCCGACACCAATACTTATTACGGTGATAGTCGTTGCCATATCATTTATCATGCTTAAAAAAACCAACCTTGGATTGTACACGCGTGCTGTAGGCATCAATGATAAATCTTCGAGGCTGAATGGTCTGAACCCTGCACGAATTAAGCTTCTATCATATGTTATTATGGGTCTTTGTGTCGGTATTGCAGGCTTTGTACAGTCAAGTAGAGTACAAACTGTAAATCCCTATACAATAGTTCCGGGTATTGAGATGGATGCTATTTTAGCTGTCGCCCTTGGAGTTAACTCGCTCGGAGGCGGAACGCTTAATATGGTGGGGTCGATAGTAGGAGCATATACCATCCAGACTCTAACATCGATGCTTACCACCCTTAATGTAAATACAAATGCCGTACCTGTATTTAAGGCTGTGATCATTATTATACTTGTTGCTATCCAAACACCGACTGTCAAAAGCTTTTTTACCAATAAGCTTCCATTTTATAGATTGAGAACAAGTAATAGAAAGGAGGCCCTCTAGTATGTTGAAACGTAAAGAGTCTCCCACCGATACAGCTTTTTTGTTGGCAATTACAATATCTATGTTTATTGTTATATATGTGTTATCTATAATATTTCTTGGAGATAAGGGTTTTAATAAGATCCAAATGTTCTTTAATCTATTAAACGAAAATGCTGCATTAATAGTTATTGCCTGTGGACTTTCTATAGTTATGATAACAGGCAGTATCGATATATCTGTAGGCGGTTCTACAGCCCTTATTTGCACGGCTTGCATAGTTTGCCTAAATAATTATGGATTCAACTTTTTTACAACCCTAATTCTTGCCTTAGGAATTGGTCTCACATTTGGAGCGGTTCAAGGATATTTAATTGCATATATGGAGATGCAGCCCTTTATCGTTACGCTAGCAGGTATGTTCTTAGGACGAGGACTAGTTGCCTTGATAGAAGTAAATCAGATACAGGTAAATAATGCAGGTTTTGAAGCCTTGTCAGGTGCCAGGATACAGATTCCTTTTTTAGGAGATATCAATAAGAAGGGTGTTTTCATACAGTCAAAGCTAGAGTACGGTGTGGTCGTAGCAATAATTATAGTATTTCTTATGTTTTGGTTACTAAGAAAAACCAGTCTGGGACGTAGCTTTTACGCTGTAGGCGGTAATTCGCAAAGCGCTCTTATGCTTGGTATAAATGTTAAGAAAACTAGATTTAATGCACATCTGCTTTGTGGCCTGCTTGCTGGCATTGGTGGTTTCCTCTATCTTTTTCATACTCGTTCAGGCTCGGTTCAACAGGCAACTGGCCTTGAAATGGATGCTATTGCTGCATCTATTATTGGCGGTACACTGCTAACCGGGGGTGTGGGTAATATTTTCGGTACTCTGTTCGGTGTATTAACAAGCGGAATTGTATTACTAATAGTAACTGCAATAGGAAGCCAAGATCCATGGTGGCCACAGATTACGCGAGCGGCAATGTTATGTTTTTTTATAGTGCTTCAAAGTGTTATATGTTCACGGAAGAAGAAGTAGCTATATCATTTTTATTAATCAAATTCCTCACTTGGAGCGGTGCAAAATCGTACTAGTGGCATGCAGGTAAGAATAAACACACTTTGTGTATTATGGTTATACCTATATGCCACTATATATAGATTATTATACTTTTAGGAGTTTTGCAATTTGTCTAATTTTATGTTATAATATAAACAGCCCTAATATATCTTCTAATGCTATATTATTGCATGGAGATTTTGGGGCAGTTTTTTACTGTGACTTTTTACTCGTTGACCTTATATAGAAAGGAGATATTAATGGAGTACAAT
>JAAYJU010000222.1 GCA_012522735.1 Clostridiales bacterium
AGCTTAACCATTAGAAAGAGCGAAGCTCTTGAGCTCCTAATCTGCTTATCTGAAAGCTATTATATAACAATAGAAAGGTTGTGATATTAGAGTTGGAAAATAAGCTTACCTTGTATGGCTTTAACAACCTCACAAAAACACTTAGCTTTAACATTTACGATGTTTGCTACGCGAAAACTGCGAGGGAGCAGGCAGAATATATCGCTTATATAGATGAGCAGTATAATTCAGAACGTCTGACTAATATATTAGTTGATGTCACCGAAATGATAGGTGCACATATTTTAAACATATCAAAACAGGATTATGAGCCACAGGGAGCTTCAGTCAATATTCTTATTGCTGAAGGTTCTTTATCACCTGAGCATATTGATGAATCCTGTAATCTGGGAAAACAATTTTTATCGCAAAGGGATACTGTACATGCCCACCTAGATAAAAGTCATCTTACAGTCCATACCTTTCCCGAGCATCATCCAGATAATTCAATCTCAACATTTAGAGTAGATATAGACGTTTCAACATGTGGAGAGGTTTCTCCTTTGAATACATTAGATTATCTTATCGGAAGCTTTGATTCGGATATTATTACTATTGACTATAGAGTCAGAGGATTTACAAGAGATTTGCAGGGTAAGAAATTCTATATAGATCACGATATTACTTCAATTCAGGATTATATTGATGCTAATACACTTGCAGTATATGATGCCATTGACGTAAATGTGTATCAGTCAAATATCTTTCATACTAAGATGCTTAGAAAAGAAGTTGAATTACAGCATTATCTATTCAATACGGATGTATATGAATTACCTCCAAAGCAAAGACTGGAGATTACAAATAATCTTAGAAAAGAAATGATTGAAATATTTAGCGGTATGAACATTTATTAATAAGGAGTGAGTATATGAAGTATACACAGGAAAATACTCCAATTCACGAAGCCATAGAGTACCACAAGAACACTAGAGTGGTACACTTTGATGTGCCCGGACATAAGGGTGGAAGAGGTAATCCGGAGCTTACCAAGTTTTTAGGGGAGCAATGTTTAAAGGCTGATGTCAACTCTACTAAGACTCTTGATAACTTAATATATCCTACATCAATTATTAAAGGTGCGGAAGATCTTGCTGCCGAAGCCTTTGGGGCAGAGGCAGCTTTTTTTATGGTAAACGGTACCACAGCAGCTGTTCAATCTATGATTATGTCCACCTGTAAGGCAGGTGATAAGATAATCCTTCCGAGGAATGTTCATCGAAGCTCTATCAATGCTTTAGTTGTTTGTGGGGCTATTCCTGTATATGTAAATCCCGGTGTCGAACATCAACTGGGAATTCCATTAGGTATGGGAATGAAGGATATTGAAGCTGCTATTAAGAAGAATCCAGAGGCCAAGGCTGTATTAGTGAATAACCCTACTTATTATGGCATTTGCTCCAATCTTAAAGGGATTGTAGAGCTTGCTCATGAGCATGGCATGAAGGTTCTTGTTGACGAGGCCCATGGAGCACATTTTTATTTTGGTGAAGAGCTTCCCATTAGCGCTATGGCTGCAGGAGCAGATATGGCCGCCGTAAGTATGCATAAATCTGGAGGCTCTCTAACACAGAGCTCATTCCTACTATGTGGAGCAGGGATTGATTGCGCTTATGTACGTCAGATTATCAATTTGACACAGACAACAAGCGGTTCATATCTTTTAATGGCTTCCTTGGATATTGCAAGAAAGCAAATGTATCTTCATGGTAAGGAAATTGTGGCAAAGACCCTTGAGCTAGCCGAATATGCCAGAAAAGAAGTAAATCGTCTTGGAGGCTATTACGCATTTTCGAAGGAGCTTGTTAATAATGATACTATATTTGATTTTGA
>JAAYJU010000223.1 GCA_012522735.1 Clostridiales bacterium
CACATACCCCTTGAAAACAATCTATTATATTAGTATACTGACTATATTAACTAATAATGAGAATAATAATAACATCAAATAGAAAGGAAACGAGCCTATGGATATGACATTGCGTTGGTTTGGTAAAAAACATGATAGTGTGAAGTTGGAGGATATCAGGCAGATACCCGGAGTATCCGGTGTAGTCTCTTCTTTACATGATATTCCAGCTGGAGAGGCATGGAAGCTAGAGGATATTCTAGAGCTTAAGAAGGAAGTGGAGGCAGCAGGTCTAAAACTTATTGGAATTGAAAGTGTGAATATTCATGAGGATATTAAGATTGGACTTCCCTCAAGAGAGCAATATATTGAGAATTACAAGATTTCGCTTGAGAATCTTGGTAAGGCTGATGTTCATATGGTGTGCTATAATTTCATGCCTATCTTTGATTGGACAAGAACCGATCTTGCTAAGGAGCTTGAGGACGGTTCTCATGTTCTGGCTTATGACGAGAATATGATTAAGGGCCTAAAACCTGAGATGATGTTCGAACGTATGGAGAAGGAGAGCGGAGGCTTTATCCTTCCTGGTTGGGAGCCTAATCGTAAAGATGAGATTATCGATTTATTTGAAAAGTATAAGGGTGTTACAGCCGAGAAGCTTATGGCTAACTTGAAATATTTCTTGGATGCCATAATGCCTGTATGTGAAAAGTATAAGATTAAGATGGCGCTTCACCCCGATGATCCTGCATGGTCTGTATTTGGCTTACCAAGGATCGTGACAAGTGAGAAGGCATTAGAGGAAATCGCCTCTTTAAACGATAGTATATATAATGGCTTTACCTTATGTAGTGGTTCCTTGGGTAGTAACCTAAAGAACAATATGCCTGAAATTATAAGAAATCCTAAGATAAGCAAGAGAATTCATTTTGCTCATCTAAGGAATATGAAGTTTGATTCTGATGGAGTGTTTCATGAAAGCTCACACCTATCCTCAGATGGTAATTTCGATATGTATGAGATAGTTAAGGCGCTTCATGATATTGGCTTTGATGGAGTAGTACGTCCCGACCACGGTAGGATGATCTGGGGTGAGCAGGCAAGACCGGGCTATGGTCTATATGACAGGGCACTTGGTGTGACATATCTGAATGGATTATGGGAAGCCATCAGAAAGAATGATAAGCCTAGCAAGTAATTGATAGAACAAGGAACAAAGCAAAATGATCTTCTTGTGATAGTAGGGAAGTATTTGCATATTACATGAAATATGATTGTTAAGAAAGGTTGTGGAGCATGAGATTGGTAAATTATAATTCCACATGGCATGATAAAGGCTATGAGCTTCCCGGGTATGACAGAGATAGGGTAAGAGAAGCGACCAAGGAGAACCCTAGCTGGATCCATTTTGGAGCAGGGAATATCTTCAGGGGCTTTCCGGCAGCAGGACTTCAGAAGATGCTTGATGAGGGAAGCTATGATAGAGGAGTTATTGTCAGTGAGGGCTTTGATTATGAAATCATAGATAAAGCATATAAGCCTTATGATGATTTAAGTCTTTTGGTTGTCCTTAAGACTAATGGAAATATTGAAAAGAAGGTTATAGGAAGCGTCGTAGAATCTATTAATGCTGATGCATCTTTGGAGACAGAGTGGGAGCGTCTACAGGAGATATTTTGTAAGCCCTCATTGCAGATGGTGAGCTTTACTATAACAGAAAAGGGATATAGCCTGGTTGATTCTACTGGTGATTACCTAGGTGTTGTTATTAATGATTTTAATACAGGACACAAAAACCCCATGCATCTTATGGGTAAAATTACAGCCCTATTATATGAGAGATATCTTGGAGCGGTAGGAACTTCCCAATCAGAAGCTTCTGCTAAGCTTCCAGTTGCTATGGTGAGCATGGATAATTGCTCCCATAATGGAGACAAGCTCTTTGCTGCAGTAGAAGCCTATGCCAAGCGTTGGGTTAAGAATGGCTTTATGGAGGAAGGATTCCTTGCTTATGTTAAAGATAAAAGTAAGGTGGCATTTCCTTGGAGTATGATAGATAAGATTACCCCAAGGCCCGATGATAAGGTTAAGAAGCTCCTTGAGGAGGATGGCTTTAAGGATACGGAGCTGATTATAACCTCTAAGAACACTTATACGGCACCATTTGTAAATGCAGAAGAGACAGAATATCTTGTAATTGAGGATGCCTTCCCTAATGGAAGACCTCCTTTTGAAAAGGCAGGATTCCTATTCACAGATAGGGAGACGGTGGATAAGGTGGAGAAGATGAAGGTCTGCACTTGCCTAAATCCTCTTCACACAGCTCTGGCTATCTTTGGCTGCCTCTTATCCTATACGACTATATGGGAAGAGATGCGAGATCCTGAGCTTGTCAAATTGGTTAATAAGATTGGCTATGATGAGGGTATGCCTGTGGTGGTTAATCCCGGTGTTATAGATCCTATGGATTTTATAAAAGCTGTATTGGAGGTTCGGTTACCTAATCCATTTATGCCGGATGCTCCTCAAAGAATTGCCACAGATACATCTCAGAAGATTCCTATTCGTTACGGAGAGACAATTAAGGCCTATAGAGATAGCGACACACTTAAGGTTACAGATCTGACCTTTATTCCGCTGACAATAGCCGGATGGTGCAGATATCTGATGGGTATAGATGATGAGGGTAATACATTCACCCCTAGCTCTGACCCTCTTCTAGATGAGCTTATGGGATATGTTAAGGATGTTAGGCTTGGAGACACTACATTAGATACAAGTATTCTTAAGTCGATACTATCCAATGACAAGATTTTCTCAGTTAACCTATATGAGGTTGGATTAGGTGAAAAGATAGAAGGTATGTTCCTAGAACTGATTGCAGGTAAGGGAGCTATCAGAGAAACCTTAAAGAAATATTTGAACTAAATCTAAAACCGGTACCAGGTACAGTTTATAAAAAGGAAATTGTACCTGGTACCGCTCTGTTACAACTTGGTTACAGGGGTCTGGCAGTGATGGTTTTCGCAGATGTAATAGGTGGTTTTATCATCTATATTTTGATAATCCCCCACATATTCTGCGATTTTTAGCAGCTCTTCTTCATTTTGCTTATGCTTAACTAGGACAATCATATTCGGGTTATAATGGGAGGCCATATATTCTTTTAAATCTTCAAACTCAGGATTTTCCTGAGGATTTTTTTTGACTGTCTTAGCTGTAGTGATATTGTCGTCTTTGTTACTGACGACGCATATAATTTCCTTTGAAGGATATAAGGCGCCAAGGAAGGCAAGCTGTGCAAAGCAATAGCCTGCGGGATAATTATTCGCTTGACCCGCAAGGAAGCGTAGCTGTTTATCAGCATATTCTTTGTATTTTGGATTAGCGCTTATATAGGCTATTCTTTGAAGTACATATCCGGCTACTGAGTTACCGGAAGGAGTTGCCCCGTCATAGACCTCTTTTGGATGATAGATTAATTCTTCTGATTCATTACCGGTTAAGAAGAAGCCTTCATTTATATCATCCCAAAAATCTAAGAGCATTTTGTCTGCAATTTCTATGGCCTGCTTTAGATATTTGATATCAAATGTTGCATCATACACGCATAGAAGAGCCTGGCAAAAGAATGCATAGTCATCTAGATTACCGTTATTTGCGGCCTCTCCCTCACGATATCTTACATAAAGCTGTCCATCATCATCTATTAGCTTTGTATTGATAAAGTCAAGACCCCATTCGGCAATATCAGCATATTCCTTACATTGAAGTATAATAGCCGCTTTAGCATAGGCTGATATCATAAGGCTGTTCCATGAGGTTAGAATCTTATCATCCTTGTGTAGCTTATAACGGTTCTGACGATATCTATATATATAATTACATAGCCTTGAAACCTTTTCATTATCGGGATTTAGTTCTGTGGCATGAAGTCGATTAGGAATAGAGGAACCCTCAAAATTTCCTTCCTTTGTTATATTAAAATAATTACAGAAGAAACCTGCATCATCGTTTTGAAGAACGGAACTTATCTCTTCGGGCTTAAATACATAATACTTTCCTTCAACACCCTCGCTATCTGCATCTTGGGCCGAGTAAAAGCCTCCTTCCCTATCTGTCATTTCACGACGAACATATTCAAGAATCTGAGTGGCAACGGCTTTGTATAAAGGATTCTTTGTATGCTGATAGGTCTCAAGATAAGCGATAGCCAGTAGGGCATTGTCATAAAGCATTTTTTCAAAATGAGGCACCAGCCACTTAGCATCGGTCGAATATCTTGAAAAGCCATAGCCTATATGATCATATATCCCGCCCTTATACATGTTAGTTAGGGTGTTCTCTACCATAAATAAAGACTTTTCGTCTACTTCAAGACTTGAATAAGCTAGAAGAAACATCAGGTTATGAGGGGTAGGAAACTTGGGCTCATTTCCAAATCCACCATAGTCATGGTCAAAGCTGCCCTTCAGTTGAGTAACAGCAAGTCCTACAAGATCCTTTGTTACATCTGATTTATCAGATCTACCTTCAAATTCTCTTTTCATAATCTGACTAATATTGTTGCCTGTTTCTATCATATCATCTTGATTTTCGAGCCAGCCATCGTGAATCTGTGATAATAAATCCATAAGTCCTACTAGTCCGTATCCGGTGTTCTTAGGAAGGTAGGTAGCGGCGTAGAAGGGCATAGCATCAGGTGTCATAATTATAGTAAGAGGCCAGCCTCCGTGTCCTGTAATAGCCTGACAGATAGTCATATAGACATTATCTATATCCGGACGCTCCTCCTTATCAACCTTGATAGAGATATAATTCTTATTAAGAAATATTGCTACCTCCTCATCCTCGAAGCTTTCTCTAGACATCTGATGGCACCAATGGCAGGTACTATAGCCTATGGAAAGAAAGATGGGTTTGTTTTCTTCCTTGGCTTTTGTAAATGCTTCAAATCCCCAAGGATACCAGTCAACAGGGTTATATTGATGCTGTAGTAGATAGGGGGATTTTTCTCCACCTAATTTGTTCGGGATTCTTGTTGTTCCTTGCCCTTTATTTGTTACATGCTCAGTGGTTACTTTCATATTGACAGCTCCTTATCATTATTAATTTATTTATTCATACATCTTATTGCATTTTAATA
>JAAYJU010000224.1 GCA_012522735.1 Clostridiales bacterium
AGGCAGCCTATCGCCATACAGCTTCACATGTATTGGCTCAGGCTGTACAGAGACTTTATCCGGAGGCAAAGCTTGCTATAGGTCCGTCAATTGAGAACGGATTCTATTATGACTTTGATATTGCTCCCTTTGATAGGGCTGCCCTTGATGAATTGGAGAAGGAAATGAAGAAAATCATCAAGGAGGGTGCAGAGCTTATAAGATTTACTCTTCCGAGAAAAGAGGCTATTGCACTTATGAAGGAAAAGAATGAGCCTTATAAGGTAGAACTTATTGAGGAACTACCCGAGGATGAAGAGATTTCATTTTATCAGCAGGGAGATTTTGTGGATTTATGTGCAGGCCCTCATCTGATGTCTACCAAGACAATTAAGGCTATTAAGCTTATTTCCTCATCCGGTGCTTACTGGAGAGGTTCTGAGAGGAATAAAATGCTTACCAGAGTATATGGAACTGCTTATACGAAGAATGCTGATTTGGAAGCACATCTTGCGCATCTTGAGGATATTAAGAAGCGTGACCATAATAAGCTGGGACGCGAGATGGAGCTATTCACCACTGTGGATGTAATCGGCCAAGGACTTCCTCTACTGATGCCGAAGGGTGCTAAGATGATTCAGACAATGCAGCGCTGGATTGAGGACGAAGAGGAACGTAGAGGCTATATGAGGACCAAGACACCTTTTATGGCTAAGAAGGACCTTTATATTATATCAGATCATTGGCAGAAATATAAGGATGGCATGTTTGTACTGGGCGATGAAGAGGATGAGGATTCAGAGGTATTTGCTCTACGTCCTATGACCTGTCCCTTCCAGTATTATGTATATAAGCAAAGTCAGAAGAGCTATAGGGACCTTCCTTGTCGTTACGGAGAAACCTCAGTACTATTTAGAAATGAGGATTCTTGTGAAATGCATGGCCTTACAAGGGTAAGGCAGTTTACTATATCTGAAGGCCATCTTATCGTAACTCCTGAGCAGGTGGAGGAGGAATTTGCAGGATGTCTGGATCTTGCTATATACTGCCTTAAGACTCTGGGACTTGATGGGGATGTTACTTACCAACTATCAAAATGGGATCCTAATAATAAGAAAAAGTATCTTGGTAATGAGTCTGACTGGGAAAACATGCAGAATAAAATGCGTGAAATGCTTATTAAGAATGGTGTGCCATTTACCGAGGTAGAAGGAGAAGCAGCATTTTACGGGCCTAAGCTTGATATTCAGGCTAAGAATGTATACGGCAAAGAGGATACCATGATTACCCTTCAGCTGGATTTTGTCTTGGCCGAGCGCTTTGATATGACCTATATAGATGCAGGCGGAGAAAAGAAGAGACCTTATATTATCCATAGAACCAGTATTGGATGCTATGAAAGAACCCTAGCATGGCTTATTGAAAAATATGCAGGTATGTTCCCCACATGGCTATGTCCTGAGCAGGTAAGGATACTTCCTATTTCAGAAAAATATCATGACTATGCTGTTAAGGTGAAGGAAGAGCTTCAGAAGAATGATGTTCTTGTAACCGTGGATGAAAGGGCAGAGAAGATCGGATATAAGATCAGAGAAGCCAGACTAGACCGTATACCCTATATGCTGGTTGTCGGACAGAAGGAAGAAGAGGATGGTGTCGTATCTGTTAGAAGTCGTTACCTTGGTGATGAGGGACAGAAGCCACTTGATGTATTTATTGATGAAATCTGTAAGGAAATCAGGACAAAGGAAATACGTAAGATTGAAGTAGTCGAGAAAGACAAATAGACATTTTAAAAGGACAGGAGAAAGAACTCCTGTCCTTACTTTGTGGTGTGCCCAGCATGGGCACAATCTTAAGGGTTAAAGTCCCTAGTCTGCCCTAGTAGTGGGAAAGACATAGCCTAAGACAAGGGTGTCGTGAGCGATTACGAATCTGAAGGAAGTCCGTGGGCAA
>JAAYJU010000225.1 GCA_012522735.1 Clostridiales bacterium
ACATCGGTAAGCTCCTCCCAGGTAGGCTTAAGAACAATTGTATCATCGATACGAAATGGTTTGAAAAATTCCTTCCAATTGTTCATCCAGTCCTTATCCTCGGTCTCTGAAATTGTGATTGCTCCGCTTCCAAGCTCAACGAAATCAGCTATTTCATTAAGGCCTTCTCTTACCATATCTATCAAGGAATCAGATGTACCCTCAGGATCTATATAAAAGCTGACCTTAGCAGAATTGTCATCGCTGTTTAACTTAGGAAGTATATCAATAAACATCTGATTTTTCTCTTCCTCAGTAAGCGGAACATTATCTTTAATTTCAATTCCCTCAATACCCAAATCCGAAAGCATACTACTTATAAAATCAACTGCTTCATTTGTGGTATCAATAGTGTATTTAATCCATTTCATAGATATTATCCTCTTTTATGGTGCCATACACATAGTCTGGGCACCACAGTCTGATGTGAACGGTCCCATCGTTATAATGCGAAGCAACATTACGATTGCACCGTTTTCACTTCCAGAACCTTTTCTTTCACTTCCAGAACTTTTTCTTACCTTTACCATTATCCTGATCGTCACCCGCATCCTGGCTTTTTCCATTCATAGCATCATCAAACCTTCTTAGGAGCTCCTTTTGCTCGGAATTAAGACTGGTTGGAACCTGAACCACCAAGGTCACATAATGGTCTCCTCTAACACTCTTATTTCTAAGAGTAGGCACTCCCTTATCTCTTAAGCGAACCTTAGTATCAGTCTGTGTTCCAGGCTTGACATTATATATAACATCACCATCAACAGTGCTTATTCTTACGTCACCACCTAAGGTTGCTGTGGCATAGCTTATGGGGGCTGTTGAGAATATATCGTAATCCCTTCTTTGGAAAATAGGATGTCTGCTAACATCAATATCTACTAGCAAATCACCTCTTGGACCGCCGTTAGTACCTGGCTCACCCTTACTTCTTATTCTTACACTTTGGCCGTTGTCGATACCGGCAGGTATTACCACTTTAATTTTCTTCTTACTTGTGATATATCCGCTTCCATAGCAATCTGAACATTTATCCTTTATGATTTTTCCGCTACCTCTACAATCTGGACAGGTCTGTATGTTTTGTGACATGCCAAATAAGGTCTGCTGTGTATATATTACCTGACCCTTACCACCACATTTCTGACAGTTTTCAGGATGCGTTCCTTCCTTTGCTCCGCTTCCATGACAGGTTTCACACTCATCCTTAAGATTTAAATCTAATTCCTTTTCGGTACCAAATACAGCTTCATCAAAGGTTATTCTGACAGATGTTCTAAGATTTGCTCCCTGTCTGGGTCCATTGTTGGCTCTTCTGGATCTTCCACCAAATAGATCTCCGAATATATCTCCACCGAAAAATTCTCCGAAGATATCCCTCATATCAAAATCACTAAAGCCTGCTCCTCCTGCTCCGTCAAAGGCAGAATGGCCGAACTGATCATATTGTCTTCTCTTATCCGCATCACTAAGAACAGCATAGGCCTCAGACGCCTCCTTGAACTTTGCCTCTGCAGATTTATCCCCCGGGTTGGTATCAGGATGGTATTTTTTTGCCAATTGTCTATATGCTTTTTTTAATTCGTCTTCACTAGCGCCCTTACTGACACCTAAAACCTCGTAATAATCTCTCTTATCTGCCATTTATCCTTCACCTTTCGCGTAAGAAAACTTTGGAACAAGCGGGTTAGTAGCTCGAAAGCAAGCTTTCGAGCACGCGTTGCATTTATCCAAGCGAAACAGTATGTTTTATTGTAACTAAAACCACGTTACATAAAACATACTATTCCACTTGGACTAACCCGCTCATTCGCGATTAAACTTCCTTATAATCTCCATCAACTACATCATCGCCATAGGTCTGACTTGTATCATTACCAGCTGCTCCTGACATATCAGGACCTGCACCAGCAGCACCGCTTTGCTCATAAAGCTTAGCAAATAATG
>JAAYJU010000226.1 GCA_012522735.1 Clostridiales bacterium
CATCATAGGAGCTTATAAGCTTAGTATGCATCCATTCGTAAATCTGCTTTGCCCTAAAAGCAGGCTGATTCAAAATCTTCATCTCATTAATTAACTCATCTATATATAAGGATTTTATATCCAAATGCTTACCTACTTTCCTTTCTCATTCTACAAATAAAAAATCCATCTGTGGGATGGATTCCCTGAAGCAGCTGTAAATAACCGGCTCTAGTGGTATCCGAATGTAAAGCTAGCGGGAGATAGCTATCCAAGCTGTCTGTAGCAAAATCATGATTAGCTAAAAACCACTCCATATTATCGATATTCTCCTGACGGTTAACTGTACATGTACTATATATTAATATACCGCCCGGTTTAACATATTCAGAAACCACCTTTAAAATATTCCTTTGTAATTCTATCAGCTCTTTTTGTTGATTTTGTGTCAACTTGTATTTTATGTCATATTTCTTTCCTAATACACCCAAGCCACTACAGGGAAGGTCTGCGATAACTATATCTGCTTTATCAATAATATCAGGATCTAATACTGTGGCATCCCACACCTTGGTTTCAATATTATGGATCCCCATACGAAGTTTATTCTCTTCGATTAGCTTTATCTTATAGTCTGTTAAATCTCTTGCTGATACCATCCCGGCTTTTTCTGCTATATGAAGTGCTTTTCCACCGGGAGCCGCACAGACATCAACCACAAAATCCGTATCCTTTGCACCGGATACTTCTCCTACCAGCATGGAGCTTACATCTTGCACTGTAAATAAACCATCATTAAATGCAGCTAAGCCCTCTAAATAGTCAATATCCCTAATAACAAAAGCCTCCTTAAGGTATGGATGCTCTATTACCCCTACCCCTTCGCCGATTAACTTGTCCTTTAGAATATCAGGAGTAGTCTTCATACGGTTACAGCGAATGGTAATCTCATTTTCCCTTAAAGAAGCTTCTAGCATCGTCTCGACCGATGTAAGACTATATTGGTCAAGTAGCGTGCTGACTATCCATCTAGGAGTCGAATACCTAATGCTTAAATACTCTATTACATTCTTATCTCTATCAGGATACTTTATATCTCCCATTCTTGCTATGTTTCTAAGATTAGCATTTACAAATCCGGACAGCTTTATAAAGCCTCGTTTCTTTGCTAGCTTAACTGCTTCATTGCAGACTGCTGAGGCAGGTACCTTATCCATATATAAAAGCTGATAGACACTGAGTCTTAAGAGATTCCTAATAAGAGGCTTCATTTTACTAATAGGAAGTGACGAGAATTGTTCTATCACATAATCAAGTGTTAGGTAGTGCTTTATAGTACCGATAAAAAGCCTAGAGATAAAAGCTCTCTCCTGCTTATCCTTATCCTGATAGTTGCTTAAAGTTCTTCCTAACACTCTATGGCCAAATTCATCACCTTCTATTACCTGAAGAAGCATATCAAGCACAAGCTCCCGTCCGTCTTTATCATTAGTCACGACGTCTTCCTCCGAATAAAAGTATCAAACGTAAAAGCTGTAAAATCGTAGCTGCAGCTGCTGCTACATATGTTAAAGCCGCGGCATTTAATACCTTCTTTGATTGGTTTAACTCTTCATAATGAAGAATTCCCGCCTCTCCCAGAGTCTTAACTGCCCTTCTTGAAGCATTAAATTCGACAGGGAGTGTTACTAATTGAAATAATACAGCCGTGGAAAAGAGTATAATTCCTATATCAATCAAGGCCTGGGACCCTGTCAGTAAAAGTCCTATCAATATTAGCGGCCAAGCTATAGCTGAGCCAAAATTAGCCACAGGAACCAGTGCACTCCTAATCTTTAGCGGGGCATACGAATTCTGATGCTGAATTGCATGACCGCACTCATGAGCCGCCACACCAATGGCAGAAATAGAATTGCTACTATATACCGAATCAGATAAACGAAGAACCTTTTTTCTGGGATCATAATGGTCTGTCAACTGTCCCTCAACACGCTCAATGGTCACATCATATATGCCCGCACGTTGAAGGATTCTCTCTGCTGTCTCAGCTCCTGTAAGACCCGAATGGTTTCTAACACGGGAGTATTTTGCAAAAGTAGATTTTACCCTTGCCGAAGCTGCTAGAGATAAAATTACACCTATAATTACAAGAATATATGTTGGATCAAAATAAAAAGGATATAACATACATCCACCTTCTTTCATATTGTTATTGTTTACTAGTTATCATATCTTAATTATGTGAACTTCTTATGACCAATTTCACGAGAATACATGGCAATAATTTCGAGCTGTTTAACCTATAGATAATATTATCCAAGAATAGTACCCGTCTCAACCGGATAGCCCCTAAGGAAAGCATCGCAGCTTAAGCGTTTCTTACCTTCCAGCTGTAGTTCATGTATTTCAAGTGCATCCTTTCCGGTCATAATAGTAATTGTGTCTTTATCTACCTTAACCACCTCACCGGCCTGTCCACTATTGGAATATTCTACAACAGCTGCACTCCATAGCTTTAGAGTTTTACCATTTAACTTAGTATAAGCACTAGGCCAGGGATTTAGTCCCCGAATCATTCGCTCTATACTAATAGCAGGCTGAGTAAAATCAATATTGCCCATTTCCTTATCCATCATCTTTACATGGGTAGCAAGCGAGTCATCCTGAGGGGTTCTTGTGGCTGTTCCATCCTCTAGCTTTCCTAGAGCCTTTACTAACAAGCTTGCACCAAGCTGCGCTAGCTTGTCATACAGGCTACCACCGGTCTCATTATCCGCTATGGGAATGCTTTCCTGTAAAATAATATCTCCCGTATCTAGCTTAACATCCATATACTGAATGGTAACTCCGGTTATCTCCTCGCCGTTTATTATGGCCGCCTGTATAGGTGCCGCACCTCTGTACTTGGGAAGTAAGGAGGCATGGACATTGACACATCCATATGGTGGTATATCAAGAAGCTCCTTTGGAAGAAGCTGTCCAAAGGCTGCTACTACTATGACCTCGGGTTCTAGATCCCTTATTATCTGTATAAACTCCGGTTCCCGAACCTTTCTAGGCTGATATATATCCAAATTATGCTTAAGAGCGGCCTCCTTTATGGCAGGAAAGCTTACCTTCCCTCCTCTTCCCTTTTCTTTATCAGGTTGAGTTACGACTCCGATAACCTCGTGACCTGCTTCTATAATCTCCTCTAATGTTCCGACTGCAAAATCAGGAGTACCCATAAACAAGACTCTCATAGTATATTTTCCCTTTCAATTATATTTAACATAGTAACTCTCATGATTAATGTCACGAGTAATCTTACTTGTGTTATAAATTCTTTACGCCTTGTAGCTTTACTAGTCAACTTCTTCTGTTTCAAATACTACATCTCTAAGCCCATCAGTCACCTTGTCAACATATAGTTCACCATTCAAGTGATCGATTTCATGGCATAATGCTCTTGCTAATAGTTCTGTCCCTTCCAAAGTAAATTCCTTCATTTTCTTATCGTAGGCCTTTACTTTAACATAATTAGGTCTCTCAACGGTTCCAACCTTACCAGGAACGCTTAGACACCCCTCATCACCAATCTGGCTGCCATCAGTTGCTATAATCTCAGGGTTTATAAGTATAATTGGATCATTTCCTTCCTCTGATACATCTATCACAACAAGGCGTTTTAATACTCCAATTTGTGGTGCGGCCAAACCAACACCTTGTGAATCATATAGTGTATCCAGCATATCGTCGATTAAAATAAGCAGTCTTTTATCCACTTCTTTTACTTCTCTGCTTATCTTAGTGAGCACGCTGTCTCCTATCTCTCTAATATTTCTAATAGCCATATTCATCTTCCTTTCCTATCTTATTGAATAAGCAGATTGGGGGCTTATTGACTAATCCGCTCATTCGCGGATTAGACTCGAAAGTCTTCGACTTTCTCGTACGCGTTGCACTTATCCAAGATAGCTAGCACATTTTATCGTGACACATAAATCGTGTCACATAAAATATGCTAACTATCTTTGACTAATCCGCTCATTCGCGATCAATATGAGCTCATAGGATTGAAATCAAACTGTAGATTACATCCTACAAACTGTTCGGAATAACTAAAGTATCCCTCCAGATAATTCTTAAATCTCACAAGCTGGTCATAATCCTCATCCTTACTATATATTACCCTCCGGTATATATCCTTAGCCTTGGCTAATCCCGCAGGAGCAGGACCAATAATCTGTAATGTAGACTTATTTGTCTTAATATAATCCTTTATGGCTTCCGCCATAAAAGCTACCGCCCTATCCGCCCTTTCCTCTTCCTTGGATGTAACAAGCAAAAGCAAAATATGGGCTGCAGGAGGATACTGCATGAGTCTGCGATATAGCATCTCCTGTTCATAGAACTCCTCATAATTTCCTTCTGCTGCTGTAGTAATACTATAGTGCTCCGGATGATAGGTCTGAATAACAACCTCACCGGGAATGGCGTCCCGTCCTGCTCTCCCCGCAGCCTGAGATAGAAGCTGGAATGTTCTTTCACTTGCTCTAAAGTCTCCGGCATAAAGAGATAAATCGGCTGCGATTATACCTACCAAAGACACCAAGGGAAAGTCATGACCTTTTACAATCATCTGTGTTCCCACAAGAATATCCGCCTTATGATTGGAAAATGCAGATAATATTCTTTGATGACCGCCTTTATTTTTAGTTGTATCTGTATCCATACGAAGGACCCTTGCATGAGGAAATTCCCGTTTTACAATCTCCTCAACCTTCTGAGTTCCCGTACCAAATGCTGCAATATATTTGGATCCGCATGTTGGACATATAGTAGGCATTCCTTCCTCATATCCGCAGTAATGGCAAAGAAGCTTATTATTTATATGAGAAGTTAGGGATATGTCGCAGTGTGAGCATCTCATTACATGACCGCAGCTTCTACAGGATACAAATCCCGAAAACCCTCTCCGGTTAATAAAGAGCATGATTTGCTCACGTTTATTTAGCTTTTCTTCAATAAGCTCCTTAAGCTTTCTAGAAAATATAGATCTGTTTTTCTGCTTTAACTCATCCCTTAAATCAACAATCCAAACCTTGGGTGGATTAGCCTCCTTTGCCCTTTTAGTAAGCGTATATAGCTTATAATCACCCCTAGCACATTTACTATAGGATTCCAGTGACGGCGTTGCCGAGCCGAGTATAACAAAGGCATCGGTAAGCTCTGCTCTTTTTAGAGCAACCTCTACCGCATGATATTTCGGAGTAGATTCACTTTTATAGCTTCCCTCATGCTCTTCATCAACAATTATTAATCCCAGGTTCCTAAATGGTGTAAATAGCGCTGACCTGGGACCAATCATAATATCAATTTCACCATTTTTAGCTCTTAGGCTCTGGTCATAGCGTTCACCATCAGACATCCTGGAATTTAAGATAGATATGCGTTCCCCGAATCTTACGTAGAATCTGTTCACTGTCTGATAAGTTAGGGCAATCTCAGGTATAAGCACGATGACCTGCTTGCCGGAGGATATTACCTCGGAAATAATATCCATATATACTTCTGTTTTACCGCTTCCTGTTACTCCGTGGATTAAGCAAGTGTGACGCTTTCCTTTATTATAATCCCTCAGTATATTCTCCACAATACTTTCTTGCTCTTCATTTAATGTGACCCGGGACTGTGTAGAGCTTTGCTTTTCAATTGGATTACGATATATCTGCTTACTCTCGATCCTAATAATCTCATTATCAATCAGCCATGTAATCACAGGCTTGCTAATGTTAAGAACTTGAAGAGCCTTATCATAGTCAAGTACGTTTTGATTTAATAAGGCTTCAAGAATTCTAACTCTTGCTCTGTTATTCTTTTTTACTTGTTCCTCATATATCTGCCTAAGTTCATCGATTTTCTTTATCAGAACAATCCTTCTTTGCTCCTTTATCCTTACCGCCTTCTTAACAGGCATCACAGTCTTAAGAGCATCATTGATCGTTCCTCCGAAGGTTTCCTTAATCCAATATGCAAGATAGATCAAATGGCTTTCAATAACAGGAGCACCTTCTATTACAGAGCTTATGGGTTTAATCTTATCTACACTTATTTTAGGCTCATTTGAAAGTCCAACTATATAACCATTAATTGTACGATTGCCTAGACCAAAGGGCACCACAACAGGAGCACCGATAAGAGCCAGCGATGATAATTCATCGGGAATGGCATACTGGTATGTCTTATCAAGATTTTCATGGGATATATCAATTATAATATCAGCATAGTTATGAAAAGACATATCAGTCCTCCTTTGTATAGTAATTGTATCATAAAGCAGCCGATTAGGAAGCAAGAAACTTACTTAAGTGCGTCTTGCACAAGCTCTCTGTCATCCATGTGATACTTTACACCCTTAATCTCCTGGTAATCCTCATGGCCTTTTCCGGCTATTATTATGACATCTCCTTCCCTGGCATTATCTATACAATACTTAATCGCTTCTCTACGGTCAGTAATCTTAATATATTTGCCCGGGCCCTTTTTAACACCTGTAACAATATCATTTACTATATCCTCAGGCTCTTCAAATCTTGGATTATCAGATGTAACAACGGTAAGATCCGCCAACTTGGAGGATATCTCTCCCATAAGAAATCTTCTGTCTTTTGATCGGTTTCCACCACAACCAAAGACACATACAATCCTTTTTGGATTATATTCCTTTATAGTAGTCAGTAAGCTCTCTAAGCTCATGGCATTATGAGCATAGTCAATCATAACCGAATAATTACCGTCTACAGGAACCAGTTCAACCCTGCCTCTAACCTTTATTTTACTTAAGGCTCTACCTATTTCTTCATCACTTACATTAAAATTTTTGCATATGGCTATGGCACACAAGGAATTGAGAACATTAAATTTACCGGGAATATCAATGTCCACATCAAAGTTAAAAAGACCATCTACCTTATATGAAACTCCTAGGTAACCGGGCTCATGAACCAGCTTGACATTAGTAGCCCTGATATCAGCATTATAGGAAAATCCAAAGGTCTCAACCTTGCATGTATGTCCCTTAATTATATCATCAGCATACTTGTCATCAACATTAATTAAGCCAACCTTACACTGCCTGAATAATTTACTTTTACAGCTTAAATAATCCTCAAAATCCTTATGCTCATTTCCACCGATATGATCATGACCCATATTAGTAAATATCCCAAAATCAAATACAAATCCATCCATTCTATTTTGCATTAATCCCTGTGAGGAAGCTTCCATAACCACACACTTAATTCCCTTATCTACCATCCTAGCAAAGGTCTGTTGAATAATATAGGATTCAGGGGTTGTGTTGTTAGCAGGAATTACCTCATCACCAATAATAGTTTCTATGGTACCTATTAATCCAGTCCTGATTCCCGTATTTTCTAAAATGGACTTTATCATATATGAAGTTGTTGTTTTACCCTTGGTTCCAGTTATTCCTATAGTAGTAAGCTTATCAGACGGATGACCAAAATAGGCTGCCGACATAAAAGCCAAAGCCCTTCTGGCATTATCCACTCTGATAACCGTAAGGCCCTTTGGTAATTCAATATCCTTCTCAATTACAATAGCTGTCGCACCTTTTTCTATTACCTGTGGGATATAATCGTGTCCATCTGTTACTGTACCCATTATACATACGAATATCGAACCCTTATCTGCCTTTCTTGAATCATACACCAAATCTGTGACCAAAATATGTGCATCCCCCTGTAAGCAGGTATAATCTAATTGCTCTAATAAATTATCAAGATACATATATACTCCTCCTATAACACTTATTTTACTATATTATACTCGCATTATATGCTAAATCTCTTGTATATTCTGTTATATTTATGGCAGATAGTGCTTCTTAATGGTGCCAGGCACCATTAAGAAATTATTACATTTATTTAATAGTATTGTAATGGTGCCTGGCACCGTTATCAATTACCAGTGCTCTTCTTCCTGAGTATGTTGTTTCCATGTAAATCCTCCGTCCTTTGATATAATAGTGTCGGACCATCCTCCCGTTCCGATTTCAAAATGGCATAGGATATGTCCTTCCTCATTGAACAGAATATATTCTACAGCACCGCCGCCGGTAGAAATCTCATTTGTAATAGCAAGCCAGTTTTTTCCGCCGTCTGTGGTTTTGTAGATATTGTAATAAGCGGTTCCCATGAAACGAGATTCCATTTGAAAGGCAAACCCATGAGTTTCATCCTGGAAAGCAATAGCATTTGTCGGAACAGATAGACTTTCTCCTTTCACCTTTATTTCAACCGTATCGCTATAATCATCCAGAGCAGTTGAATTATAAGTATTAAATTTATAGACTATATAAGTTATAAAGAAAATTACTACTAATGCTGCTATTAATGCATATTTTCTTTCAAGAAGTTTCCTTGTTATCATGGCACATCCCCTTTACATGTATTTTTATACTGATTTCTACTATGATACTAACACTAATATTTAACTTCTTCAATAGAGTAGAGAAATAATTGCTAAGAATTATTTCCCTCTCGTTGAACCGTACGTACGGGTCTCGTATACGGCTCTACAATTTATATTCCAACTTTTCTTAGATAATAATTTAAAGGATTGAGCAA
>JAAYJU010000227.1 GCA_012522735.1 Clostridiales bacterium
AACGAAGATACGCACGGATGAGTGTACAGTCACCACTTGTCGTACTGAACTTAAGTGCGAAAAGGAGGCGGCTATTTTTATGGCAAGTCAAGTAATGAGAATCACATTAAAGGCATACGATCATCATCTGATTGATCAATCTGCGGGTAAGATTATTGATACTGTAAAGAAGACAGGATCAAAGGTGAGCGGACCTGTTCCCTTGCCCACAAAGAAAGAAGTTGTAACAGTTCTTAGAGCGGTACACAAATATAAGGACTCCAGAGAACAGTTTGAGCAAAGAACCCACAAGAGATTGATCGATATCATTACACCTACACAGAAGACTGTAGATGCATTATCCAGACTGGAGATGCCTGCTGGTGTATACATTGACATAAAGATGAAGGTCAAGTAAAAGGTTAAGAAGAATTCAATATTAATTAAGAAGAAATCCTTAGGGTTTATTATATGATTATATATGGACCATCTAGGATGATTGCGACATTAGGCATGATAATAGAATGCTGTGTAGCAATCCGCTGTAGATTAACAGGAGGTAGAAATGAAGAAAGCGATTTTAACAACAAAAGTCGGAATGACTCAAGTTTTCGGTGAAAACGGTGTTCTTATTCCGGTAACCGTACTGCAGGCTGGTCCAATCCACGTAACTCAGATTAAGACGGTCGAGAACGATGGTTACAGCGCAGTTCAGGTTGCATATGGCGATATCAGAGAGACTCTGGTTAACAAGCCGCTTAAGGGACACTTTGCAAAAGCAGGTGTAGAAAATAAAAGATATTTAAAAGAATTTAAATTGGAAAATGCTACTGATTATGAGCTAGGTCAGGAAATCAAGGCTGACATATTCGCAGAAGGTGACAAGGTAGATGTTACTGCAAAATCAAAGGGCAAGGGATTCCAGGGAGTCATTAAGAGGCATGGCTTAGGCAGAGGACCTATGGCCCATGGTTCCAAATATCATAGACACGGAGGTTCCAATAATTCTTCTGCCACCCCAGGTAAAGTATTCAAGGGTAAGAAGATGGCAGGACAGATGGGTAGTGTTAAAGTAACGGTTCAGAATCTAGAGGTTGTACGTGTTGATGCAGACAAGAACCTCATTCTTGTAAAAGGCGCAGTTCCCGGACCGAAAAAATCCTTAGTTATACTGAGGGAATCAGTAAAAGCTAACTAGAGCTAAGAAAGGAGGAACAAAGAGATGGCAAATGTAACAGTATATAATATCGAAGGCAAGAAGGTTGACACGATAGAGCTTAACGATTCAGTCTTCGGAGTAGATATAAATGAAAATTTAGTTCATAGAGCGGTTGTAAGTCAACTGGCTAACAAGCGTCAAGGAACACAAAGTGCTAAGACCCGTGCTGAAGTAAGTGGCGGCGGAAGAAAGCCTTGGAGACAGAAAGGAACAGGCCATGCAAGGCAGGGTTCAATCAGATCTCCTCAATGGAAGGGTGGCGGTGTTGTATTCGCACCAAAGCCAAGGGACTATTCATTTAAGATGAATAAGAAGGAAAAGACACTTGCACTCAAATCCGCATTGACCTCCAGAGTAAATGCAGAGAAACTCTTGGTTCTGGACCAATTTGGATTTGATGAGATAAAGACAAAGAGGATGAAAGAGGTCCTTGATAATCTTAAAGTAAATAAGGCGCTTATTGTGCTTGATAAGAAGGATGATAAGGTAGCACTTTCAGCAAGAAATCTTCCTAATGTTAGAGCTATTTTATCTAATTCCATTAATGTATATGACATCCTTAAGTATGATACATTGGTAATTACAAAGGATGCTGTGGCACAGATTGAGGAGGTGTACGCATAATGGCAGATTTAAAATACTATGATATAATCCTAAAGCCTATCGTGACAGAGAAGAGTATGGACTCTATGAGCGATAAAAAGTACACGTTTTCAGTTCATCCGGATGCTACTAAGTCACAGATTAAGGAAGCAGTCGAGAAAATGTTTGCTGGAACCAAGGTTGCTAAGGTAAACACGATGAATCTGGAAGGCAAGAACCGCAGACGTGGTAATATAGTCGGTAAGACTTCTAAATCCAAGAAGGCAATTGTGCAGCTTACTGATGATAGTGCTGATATTGAGATTTTCTCAGGACTATAAAATTATTCAATTACTGATATATCATTTGAAAGGAGTGTAAAAAATGGGAATTAAAACATTTACCCCATATACACCTTCTAGAAGACACATGACAGGTTCTGATTTTACAGAAATTACAGCGACTAAGCCTGAGAAATCACTGGTTATTTCTTTAAATAGAAAAGCAGGCCGTAATAATCAAGGTAAGATCACTGTTAGACACCGTGGTGGTGGAGCTAGAAGAAAATATAGAATTATCGATTTTAAGAGAAGAAAAGACAATGTTCCTGCAAAGGTAGCAACTATTGAATATGATCCTAACAGGACAGCTAATATAGCATTGCTACATTATGCAGATGGTGAAAAGGCATATATCTTAGCACCGCTTGGACTAAAGGTAGGAACTACTATTATGAGTGGTGAAAATGTAGAGATAAAGGTAGGCAACTGCTTACCGATAGCAAACATTCCTGTAGGTACAGAGGTTCATAATATAGAACTTTATCCTGGTAAGGGTGGACAGCTGGTTCGTTCAGCAGGAAATGCTGCACAGCTGATGGCTAAGGAAGGTAAGTACGCTACCCTTCGTCTTCCCAGCGGTGAGATGAGAATGGTACCACTTACTTGTAGAGCAA
>JAAYJU010000228.1 GCA_012522735.1 Clostridiales bacterium
TCAAAGGCTCATATTGAGTAGCAATATAATCAGAGTTCTCAGTCTGTTTAGAGGATATAGTGACCCTATTACTTTGCTTATCCTTTGTTAAATATCCAGTGATTTCTTTCTTCTCGGACAGCCTGCCTCTTACAATAGATAGATAGTATTTATCTAACTTTCTCTCTCTTATAATTCTAGCCATTTCCTGAAGTCCTATAAGAGTTTTGCCTGCAATTAAGAGACCACTTGTATTTCTGTCAAGGCGATTACAAATACCTGGCTTAAAGCTTTGAAGCTCTTCATTTGAAATCTGCTTGCTTGATAGCATATATGAAATCACATGGTCTACTATAGAAATATCACTCTTTGTAGCCCTTTGAGAAAGCAAGCCTATTGGTTTGTTTAATACTAGGATATTATTATCCTCATATATGATATCAAGATCATAGTGGTTTATAGACAGCTCAGTTGGAGTAGAGAATTTAGCCATAGTGTCATCAGACAGATAAAGCCTTATCTCATCCTTCTGTCTGACTATCTCTGAGCCCTCCGCTTTCTTTCCGTTAAGAACTATGTTCTTTTTTCGCAGCATTTTATATATAAAGCTTTTAGGGGCATCATTAAGTACCTTAAGCAAAAGCTTATCCAACCTTTGCCCTGCCTGATTCTCATTAACTAATATCTCTTTCATAATACCCTTCCATTCTTATTAATAACCAAGTTTACTACTATAGTAGAATCTCTCTCATAGAACGAATGTAATAATCCGAAAGCCTAATTTTTTGCTTTTCATCCTCTTTTGAAAACTCATCATACACGGAGCAAACCTTCATATTTGCATTTTTTCCTGCCATTACCCCATGGATAACATCCTCAAATACAAGACATCTCTTGGGCTCTACCATCAAATCCATAGCAACCAAAAGATATATATCAGGAGATGGCTTACCCTTATCCACCTCACAGGATGTTCTGACAGATGTAAAGTACTCACTTATATTATGCTTATCAATTATAAGATCCACCAGCTCCCTTGAATTACTTGTAGCTATTCCAGCAGGTATATTCTTGGCTTTTAAATGCTCTAAGAACTCTCTTACTCCTTCCTTTAGGGGTACCTCATGAAGATATTTATCCCATGCCATCTCGTTCCAATCGCTTTTTATCTGATCAAGACTATCAGGAAGATTAAATCTTTCTTTGAAATAAGCAGCAGTCTCAGAAAAGCTCATTCCTTCGATAGATCTTTGCAAATCCTTAGGAAATTCCAATCCATACCTGGCTAGATACTCGACATCAATGGCTTCCCACATCCACATGGAATCTACCAGGGTACCGTCCAAGTCAAAAATAACTGCATCAATATTCTTTAAAATGTCCATTAATACTCCTTTTCTCGTAAAGTAATTTTGTTAAGTTGCTTCAGCTCATCTATAGTTAACCTCCGATAGTCACCGGGCTTAAGTAAGGAATCAAGTGTAAGTCCTCCCATGGATATCCTCTTAAGATAGATAACCTCCTTACCTACGGCTTCAAACATTCGTTTTACCTGATGGTATTTTCCTTCATATATGGTTAGATTGATTTCTGATATATGATTAGATGATTTTATTATATCTAGTTTGGCTGGCAGGCAAGGCTTATCTTCTCCTATAGATATTCCCGATAAGAAAGCCTCTGCGTCATCAGCTGTCACTCTTCCATTAATCTTAGCATAATAAACCTTGTCTACTTCTTTCTTAGGTGATAATAGCCTATGAGCCAAATCACCGTCATTAGTAATAATAAGAAGCCCTTCGGTATCCTTGTCAAGTCTTCCAACAGGGAATAAATCCTTCCGGCGGTCAGTATCTATAAGATCTAGTACAGTCTTATCCCTTTTATCCTCTGTGGCAGACACTACCCCCGCAGGTTTATTTAACATAAAATATAGGTACCTCTCATAAATTATTCTTTGGCCGTCAAGGCTAATCTCATCCTCAGTACTTACTTTCTCCTCAGGCCGTAAGCATGGAATAGAATTGATGCTTATTCTTCCTTTTCGTATCCATGATTTTATTTCACTTCTAGTTCCGACATTCATGTCGGAAAGATATTTATCAAGTCTTAAGAGCTTTCCCATTACATCCATCTCCATCCTGGCAGATACATATTCTTTAAGGTCCCATTGTTAAGCTTACCCCATCCAAGTGGATATCCATCCACAGCTATTAGCTGCCAGCCATTCGTATTATCAGTATCAAGTGATAATGTTTCACATTTAAGATAACTAATAGCTTCACTTCCACTAGATAATAAATTAATAATAGACCCAAAGTCTGATGACTTTAAGGCATTAGCTAGGGCTTGGGACGGCTGAAATCTTTTTTTCTTCATCTCTCCTAGAAGTAGCCCCTGTCTCAAGGTTCTAAGGCCCTTCTTTTCTTCATAAGAATCCGGAAGCA
>JAAYJU010000229.1 GCA_012522735.1 Clostridiales bacterium
CCTATTATGGATGCAAAATAACATGCCAATCCTATTGGTGCATAATACATTATTATCTTAATCATTTTCATTATAACGGAAGAGCCTGCATTCAAGAAATCCTTGATGACTTTTGCCTTCTCTCCTGCCATTGCAATTGCAATTCCGCATATTACAGATATAACTATTAGCTGAAGCAAATTACTTTTTGAGAATAAAGCTGAAAAATCACCTACAGTAACGGTCTTTACAAGCTGCTCGGGTAATGAAAGCTTCTTAGCTTCTTCACTAATTTCTCCGTCTGCATCCTGTAGGATAGTTTCTATGGTGTCCTGACCTAACCCTTCTGTGGGGTCAACTATATATACACTAATAATTGTAATAACAGCTGATATAATGGCAGTAACTGCAAACACAAGAGCGATATTCATCATAATCTTTCCAAGTCTTTTCATTTTGCCCATATTCGCTATTGATGATGTCACACTAAAGAATACAAGAGGTACTATTAAGGTAAATATCAGATTAAGAAAAATCTGACCCAAGGGCTCAAACATCTTTGCATCCGGCCCCATGATAACTCCGACAATTCCACCTACTAGGATGGATAATAACAAAATCAAAGGTGTGGCATAGCTTTTAATAAATTTCTTCATAACTGTCCCCTCCCTAAGTATTTACTTTACTATATTATACTCGCATTAAATACAAAATTTGTTGCAATATATGTCATATATATTGCAAATAATGCTTTTTTTAGTTACACTACTATTAGCTAATAGTCTAAGTGCTAAAAGTTTAAAATAAAAATATTAGGGGGAAGTCAATGAGAAGCCATGAGACCGAGGAAATGAAAAAAAGAGGTTATCTTTATGAGGATTTTCTCTTCTTTAAATTAAGGGATCAGAAGAAGAACGAATTTGAATTCCATTACCATGATTTCAACAAAATCATAATCTTTCTATCCGGTGATGTTACATATATTATCGAGGGCAAATCCTATACCCTAAAACCCTGGGATATTCTTCTTGTTGGGAAGAATGATGTCCATCAGCCTATCATTAGTCCCGATACTGCTTATGAGCGAATAATACTCTGGCTCAACCCCCATTTTCTTGATGCACATAAAAGGAATAACTGTGATCTTCAAAACTGCTTCTCCTTAGCAACTGAGAGAAAAATGAATATGATTCGTCTTAACAAGACTGATATTCCGTCTCTTAAGCAGACCCTTGATGATTTGGAGGAGGCTATTAATGATGTTTCATTTGGAAATGAAATACTTAAAAACTCTCTATTTATCCAGCTGATGGTCAAAATTAACCGTCTTTTCTTTGGAATGGATATCAAGAAAAAGCTGGATGATGTTCGTTACGATACCAGAATTGAGAATATATTAAGTTATATAAAAGATAATCTAGATAATGAATTGTCCATTGATTTAATATCAAATAAATTTTTTCTAAATAAATATTATTTAATGCATTTGTTTAAGCAGGAAACTGGATATACCCTCTATAATTATATCCAGAAGAAAAGATTAATAAAAGCCTCCGATTACATTAAAAATGGTATGCAAGCAGGTGATGTATGCTCCTTATGTGGCTTTGGGGATTATTCCTCCTTTGTACGCTCCTTCAAAAAAGAATACAAGCTTTCACCAAAACAATATTATAAGGCTTACTCTTCCACCATTAATCTTTTAAAATAATATCCCTCAAAAACCGCCAATCACATATATAATGATTGGCGGTTTATCAAATAGGAGAAAGCTTTATTTAATTAATATAACCGGTATAGTTATTGCCTCTGTTCTATTAGGAGATACATTTCCGGCCTCATCCTTTATAAAGGAACCTGGTGCAATGGTAATATACATATTATCGGATTCAAAGCCCGTAAGCCCATATCTGTCTGTTGATCCGATATTTACTACTATGGAGTTCTCACCGTTAACAAATCCATCAGATCCGTTAGTGGAAGCAGTTAACTGATAAGTTCTTCCCAATATAGGATCATGTATTGTAATCATATTTACATTAACCTTATCGCCTGTGGCTCCTGCCCCGATAACGGTAAAATATAGCTGATGAGCAAAGCGATTATAAATAACTGAACTAATATTCGTTAAGGTAGGTGCGATATAATCTACCTTTAATGTGGGTCCTGCCTTACTGGTAACCACATCATTATTAGCGTTATAAAGCTTTACTGTAACCTCACCGCCTGTAGGTATTAGTACCATAAGATTTGCATAGGTTGGAGCGACATCAATGGTTGTAAATGTTACAGAAGTATCTGTCGCACTTATTAGTGTGTCAGTTGCAACTAGTTTATTTCCTACATAAAGCTCTGCCCTTCCTCCCACAGCCTGACCAGGAACAATATTTGCACTAGCAGTAAGCTGTAATGTAGAGCTATTAATTGTGTTTGGAACTACTGCTGTTCCGATTGGTGTAAGGACAATATTTGTCGGAGCCTCAAGCTTCGTAACAACAGTAACTGGTAATGTAATGCTATGGCCTAGACTCTGTGATCCATTACCTGCAGCGTCCTTAAGCAAGGATCCCTCAATTATTAATAGATATACATCTGTCCCTCCAAAGCCTGCTAACCCAGTCATATCCGTAGGTCCTATATCAATTTTTAGGGTATTGGCATCCTTTACAGTTCCAGCAGAGCCAATATTAGCGGTGTTAGTCAAGCGATAAGTCTTGCCAAGACTGCTATCATAGAGTGTTATCAATGTTACATCTACCATATCTCCCGCTTTTCCAGCTCCCTTAACATTTATATGGAGCTGTTTCTTTTCAGGATTAAAGTCTGCCGAAATAAATTCGCTTATTAAGGGAGCCTCATAATCAA
>JAAYJU010000230.1 GCA_012522735.1 Clostridiales bacterium
AAGATATTTTTTTAGTCTTTGTAAAATCAATGCTCCTAGAATCCCAATTAGTGTTCCGCTTACAACGCCGGCAATCATTAAGAAGGGCAGATAATATATAAGACTGGTATTATTAACATATATTATTGCAACTATAATTTGACCTATATTATGAGCGATCCCGCCTATAATACTGACTCCAACCATGCTAAAAAGTTTAAGCTTCATAAAAATCACCATGACAAGCCAACTTAAAATTCCTCCGGCAAAGCTAAATATAAGTGTTGATGGGTCACGAAATGTAAATCCCACAAGAAGAATTCGAACCATAGATAGGACAAATGCTTCCTTTACACCTATTCCATATATGGCTATGATAACCACAAGATTCGCTAATCCAAGCTTTATTCCCGGTACTGGGAAGGGAATTGGAAAGAGACTTTCTATATAAGAAAAAATAAAGGCAAGTGCAATAAATAAACCATAATAGGCAATTTTTTTTGATTTCATTCTAGCTCCTTTAAACTAAGGGTTTCGATATATTATTGTGCGATAGCATCTAATTCGCTATCCTCACCACCAATCACCCGAAGAACAACCCTATTAGGAAGGCATGTAATCGATTCATTATCATAATGAATTCTTCTATGCTTGACACATAGCTTATCGGGGCAGCTCGCCTCTATCATACTTACATACCCATCCTTAATCTCCAAGACATTTCTATTTCCATCATGCAAAATCTCGTAGGTAGTATCTTCATTAAGATTAAATATTTTATGTTCTTTTCCATCAATCGTTATAAGTACTTTGCTTCCTTCTGTTCTAAATAATAGCATCAAAAGAAAACCTATAGCAATAAATAATATGATACCACCTATTAAGTAAAAGTCATTCTTTTTCATAAAATCATACCTTATTATAATAAGGAGCAAGTGATCTTGCCATGCTTTCCATCGCTACACTTGCTCCGTTTTTAGTTGCATTTAAATCACTTATTTAAATTCTTGATAATATATATCAAAACATAGAAAGTATCATATAGATTATGCCCATAGACGCCATCTCCACGGGTAAATTCTTTATTTCCTTACTTAGTCTTGAAAACACTAGATATTTCCTTATTGAATAAAATAAAAACAAGGCTATAGATATAGTTAAAGCCATAGAGGCAGATTGACTTATGCTGTCTATGGTAAAAGGCTGTATAACCAAAACTACCGGTATAATAACCAGCAAGCTTTCGGTCTTAATAATATACTTGTCCTTGTTATAAATCCTATTTAATACAGCAAGACCAATACCGGCCAGCAAAAATCCCATAATTACATTAGAAAATCCGTATGATTTAAATCCAATATCTACTATCTCAAAACCATAGATGGCTCCAACAGACATGAATTCTCTAATAATCGAAATTATAAGAAGTGTCGCATATGCCCCGGCACCTTCTATTAGGAGACGATTATAATCGGAATTACCATCAGAGTCTATAATGTGCTTAGCTATTAATATTCCTAAGAAAATATGAAATATATAATCCGTGTTCTGTGTCTCATATCCCAATAGGGCTATTAAGACAATTTGAAAGATTGAATAGGTAAGGGCTACCGTAAGAACGATATTACATGAATCCCTACTCCATTTGGGTATTTTGTCTCCGAATAATCGGTCAAGAACAAGACCCAAGCTAGTGATGAACAGAATTAGAATACCTGTTACAAAAGCATTTCTCATATTCTGTGAAAAAACCACCATGGCCAGTGCAAATGCTTCCATCGGATATCTTGCCTTCATATACCCTTTACCTCTTTCTTTCTAAGTACTGGTTATTTACCTGCGTGTGCGCTTATAAATTCATAAGCATTATTTACAAGTGCGCGTATTGCATCAGAAGTTACAGTAGCACCCGATATACCGTCAATCTCACTACTGTCTGCTCCAGACATTCCCTTAAACTGATCAAGGAAGCTGCTTTCTTCCATGTTCGCACCATACCCGGGTGTTTCACCATGGCTTACAATCTTTACTTCTCTAATAGTCTTTGCGTCACTTTCAAATACAATTTCCCAGGTTACAGGATTAGTAGGAGGTGCAAAGCCCTTAGCCTTCGCTACAACCGAATAAGCTGTAA
>JAAYJU010000037.1 GCA_012522735.1 Clostridiales bacterium
AGGCAGCCTATCGCCATACAGCTTCACATGTATTGGCTCAGGCTGTACAGAGACTTTATCCGGAGGCAAAGCTTGCTATAGGTCCGTCAATTGAGAACGGATTCTATTATGACTTTGATATTGCTCCATTTGATAGGGCTGCCCTTGATGAATTGGAGAAGGAAATGAAGAAGATTATTAAGGAGGGTGCTGAGCTAACTCGCTTTAGTCTTCCCAGAGCCGAGGCTATCTCCCTTATGAAGGAAAAGGATGAGCCCTATAAGATTGAGCTTATAGAGGAGCTACCTGAGGATGAGGAGATTTCATTCTATCAGCAGGGAGATTTTGTGGATCTTTGTGCGGGTCCCCATCTGATGTCCACCAAGACAATTAAGGCTATTAAGCTTATTTCCTCATCCGGTGCATACTGGAGAGGTTCTGAGAAAAATAAAATGCTTACCAGAGTGTATGGAACTGCTTATACCAAGAATGCCGATTTGGAAGCACATCTTGATCATCTTGAGGATATTAAGAAGCGTGACCACAATAAGCTGGGACGTGAGATGGAGCTTTTCACTACTGTGGATGTAATCGGTCAGGGACTTCCACTTCTTATGCCTAAGGGTGCTAAGATTATACAGACGATGCAGCGCTGGATCGAGGATGAGGAGGAACGTAGAGGCTATATGAGGACTAAGACACCTTTTATGGCCAAGAAGGACCTTTACATTATATCTGATCATTGGCAGAAATATAAGGATGGCATGTTTGTACTTGGCGATGAAGAGGATGAGGATTCAGAGGTTTTTGCCCTTCGTCCTATGACCTGTCCATTCCAGTATTATGTATATAAGCAAAGTCAGAAGAGCTATAGAGACCTTCCTTGTCGTTACGGAGAGACCTCAGTACTATTTAGAAATGAGGATTCCGGTGAAATGCATGGCCTTACTAGGGTAAGGCAGTTTACCATTTCTGAGGGCCATCTTATCGTAACTCCTGAGCAGGTGGAGGAGGAATTTGCAGGCTGTCTGGATCTTGCTATATACTGCCTTAAGACTCTAGGGCTTGATGGAGATGTTACCTATCGCCTATCAAAATGGGACCCAAATAATAAGAAAAAATATCTCGGTAATGAAGAGGACTGGGAGAACATGCAGAGTAAAATGCGTGAAATGCTTATTAAGAATGGCGTACCATTTACTGAGGCTGATGGAGAAGCAGCATTTTATGGGCCTAAGCTGGATATTCAGGCTAAGAATGTATACGGCAAAGAGGATACCATGATTACCCTTCAGCTTGATTTTGTCTTGGCTGAGCGCTTTGATATGTCCTATGTAGATGCAGGCGGGGAGAAGAAGAGACCTTATATTATCCATAGAACCAGTATTGGATGCTATGAGAGAACCTTAGCTTGGCTTATTGAGAAATATGCCGGTATGTTCCCCACATGGCTGTGTCCTGAGCAGGTAAGGATTCTTCCTATATCTGAAAAATATCATGACTACGCCAAAAAGGTAAAGGAAGAGCTTCAGAAGAATGATGTTCTTGTAACCGTGGACGAAAGAGCTGAGAAGATTGGTTATAAGATAAGAGAGGCTAGAATGGACCGCATTCCTTATATGCTAGTTGTCGGACAGAAGGAAGAAGAGGATGGTGTTGTATCTGTAAGAAGCCGTTATCTTGGTGACGAGGGACAGAAGCCGCTTGACACATTTATCGATGAAATATGTAAGGAAATCAGGACAAAGGAAATACGTAAGATTGAAGTAGTCGAGAAAGACAAATAGACATTTTAAAAGGACAGGAGAAAGAACTCCTGTCCTTACTTTTGAAGCAGGGTGACCGCAATCTTGAACTAGCCTATTATAGCACAAAGATTTTTTGTGACAACATATTCCAATTAACGGCTCGTCGCCGAGGTCTTTTTACTTGACATTGACTTATATTCAATATATGATGACAAATAATATATATTAATGGAGGATGATGGTATGAGTAATTATCATATAGATACTAAATGTATTCAATCGGGCTATCAGCCTAA
>JAAYJU010000231.1 GCA_012522735.1 Clostridiales bacterium
TATTTAATATCGTTTGTAATATACTCATAAGACCATTATGAAACAAAGGGACACAAAAAGAAACCCCTAATTCCCCTCATGAATGAGGGGCTAGGGGAGTTGAAGTGTCGAAGACACTTTTTTATGTTATGGGAAATGTGATTTATATATAAGAAAACGTTTCACTTTATATATCATTCATGGTATAGTATGAAAGAGAAAAAGTAATGCTAATATTAGAAAGGTTTAGGTAGACATGAGGTATATCCAGGATTTAAGAGAAGGCGATATGATAAAGAATGAAATTTATCTGTGTAAGTCAAAGCAGGTTCTAACCGGAAAGAGCGGTAAGGAGTATGTATCTTTGATTTTACAGGATAAGACAGGGACAATTGATGCTAAGATATGGGATTTTAGCAGCGAGATAGAGCAGTATGAAGCGATGGATTTCGTACATATAGATGCGAGGGTTACCAGCTTCCAGGATGCACTTCAGTTAAATGTCAGTAAAATATACAAAAGTAGAGAAGGGGAGTATTATCCGGAGGATTATTTTCCCAAGACTAATAAGGACGTCGAGGAGATGTACCAAAAGGTCAGACATTATATTGGAAAGATAAAGGATATGAATCTGAGATTCCTTTTAGAAGAATTTTTTGTTAAGGATAAAGAGTTTATTAGTAAATTCAAGGATCATTCTGCAGCAAAAAGCGTACACCATAGCTTTATGGGCGGTCTCTTAGAGCACACCCTTAGCGTTGCAAATATGTGCGATTATTATGCCAATAATTATCCGATTATAAATAGGGATATATTAATATCAGCCGCACTTCTTCATGATATCGGTAAGATTGATGAGCTATCAGCATTTCCTAGAAATGACTATACTGATGAGGGACAGCTTATGGGGCATATATTTATAGGTGCAAGTAAGGTTTCAGAAAAGATAAAAGATATGATTAATTTTCCAGAGAGGCTTGCCGGTGAGCTTATTCATTGTATTCTCGCCCATCACGGAGAGCTAGAATATGGTTCACCCAAAAAACCCGCAACAATCGAAGCTATGGCACTTCATTTTGCAGATAATACTGATGCTAAGCTCCAGACTATGACAGAGCTTTTGGGTTCCTATGATTCTAAGGTGGAATGGGTAGGATATCAGAGATTGTTCGAGTCTAATATTATGAGGAGCACAAAGGGAATAGAGTAGTTGATCATATGAGTAATATGGTAAGTAAATATATCATGTAGAAAGCAGTAGAAATATGGTTAAGAAGAATGATCAGGTTATTATAAATATTGAAGATATAGGGACTAACGGAGAGGGTATAGGCAAATTTGAGGGATATACCCTCTTTGTAAATAATACAATCATAGGTGATAAGGCCTTAGTCAAGGTTATGAAGGCTGGCAAAACCTATGGTTATGCTAGACTAGTTGAGCTTATAGAGCCCTCGGATTTTCGTGTTAAGCCAAGATGTCCGATTGCTGATAAATGCGGCGGCTGCCAGATTATGCATATGGATTATGCTAAGCAGCTTGAGTATAAGGAAGATAAGGTACGAAGTAGCCTTGAAAGGATAGGAGGCTTTACTGACATACCTATGGAGCCTATCTGTGGAATGGAAGAACCCTACTATTACCGCAATAAGAGTCAGTACCCTGTGGGACGAAACAAAGAGGGTAAGGTCATTATTGGCTTCTATGCAGGCAGAACTCATTCCATTATTGATACAGAGCACTGCTATATAGGTGCTCAGGTGAATACACCTATTATTGAATTTATGCGTACTTTCATAGAGGATTATAATATCGAGCCCTATAATGAAGAAAAACATACGGGGCTACTTCGTCATATCCTTATAAGAGTGGGATATAAAACAGGAGAAGTAATGGTCTGTCTTGTGATAAATGGCAAGGACATACCCCATAAGAAAGAGCTTATAGAAGGTTTGGTTAAGATTCCTGGTATGAAGAGTGTATGTCTTAATATCAATACTTCAAAGTCCAATGTTATTCTAGGAGATAGAATAATCGGGCTTTGGGGAGAACCTTATATTACAGATTATATTGGTTCAATAAAGTACCGAATATCACCCCTATCCTTCTTTCAAGTTAATCCGATTCAGACTGAAAAGCTATATAATATAGCCTTAGACTATGCTGATCTTGACGGAGATGAGCTTGTATGGGATCTATATTGTGGAATCGGAACAATATCTCTATTCCTGGCACAAAAGGCTAAGAAGGTCTATGGTGTCGAGATTATCCCCCAGGCTATAGAGGATGCAAGGACTAATGCAAAGCTTAATGCAATTGAGAATGTAGAATTCTATGTGGGAGCGGCTGAGGATGTCCTTCCACAAAAACATAAAGAGGATAATGTAGATGCTGATGTAATAGTAGTAGATCCACCGCGAAAGGGCTGTGACCAGAGCTTACTGGATACAATCCTGTCTATAGCACCTGAGAAAATAGTCTATGTCTCCTGCGATCCTGCTACTTTAGCTAGGGATTTGAAGTACCTGTGTGAAAGCAAGTATGAGATTAAGAGGGTTAGGCCTGTGGATCAGTTCGGACATAGTGTTCA
>JAAYJU010000232.1 GCA_012522735.1 Clostridiales bacterium
AGCACTCAGCCTTTCTTGGTCTTTCCCGACAGGTGCTTATACTAATTCCTGCATTGATAATATTACCTATGTTTTTTGGTTTGGATGGACTCATCTCAGCAGGACCCTTAGCAGATATCACTTCCTCCTTAGTAACAGGAATATTCATCATATATGAGATGCGAAAGCTAAACAGTCTTCATAGGAATGTAACTACCAATCCAAACAAAAAAATATAAAAGTTCAGGGCCATTTAATAATTACAAAAGGGTATACCCTAGTAGTTATTAAATGGCCATTTTTAGCATTCTTGAATATCAACCCATTTTATAGTAAGATATATCCAGGTATGATGTATTAATAATAGGAGGATAAATCCTCCCTTGTAATGTGTATAAATAACTTAGTTTAGTGAGGAGGTTTGGTATGAAGGATATGGCACAAACAGAAAGACAGATATTTATCTTGCTTTTACTTTCAGAAAACAAAAGGGGTTATACCATTAACGACATCCATTCTTCCTTGGAAAAATGGGATGTTATAGTGGATAAGAAGACGATTATGCGCGATATTGACAGTCTATCCGGCATATGCTTTATTTCAGAGGAAGAAAGAAACCATAAAACCTACTATACCGCAGACAAGTTTCGCCTAAGTGATATTACCTTTACATCCCCTGAGTTAATTTCCCTTGCTTTTATGATGGAGCTTCTAAAGCCATATCAATACATGACCATGGGAAGAACCTCTAATGAATTGATACATAAGCTTCTTGACAATACCACTAATCTTAATCGAGAATTTATCAAGCATTTTACTGGTCTTGTCACAATTAATACAAATGACTATATAAGCGACACGCTTAATCCTGAGGTAGAGGAAAAGCTTCATGATTCCATCCAGAATAAAAAAAAGGCCAGAATTATATATCGCAGTTTTGGTAGCGACGAGGATACTATTCGGGTCATCCATCCTTACGAGCTTTCCATAAATGACGGCGCCCTATGCGTTGTAGGTTTTTGCGAGCTTCGCAATGATATAAGAGATTTTAGAGTTTCAAGAATAAGAGCCATTACTCTTCTAGAGGATATATTCCAAATTCCTGAGGATTATTATAACAATAATAGCAGAAAGAAATTCATTCATTTGTCTGGAAATGTGATTGAACAGATAATAATATCCTTTGACAAGAAGACCTCAAAGTACATTATAGAATATGAATCAGAGCTTGCTGATGAAATCGTACAGACTGAGGATGGAATAACCTTCATAAGAAACACCGCCGTAACAGATGAGCTTATCAGGTGGATTCTCCAATTTGGACAAGGGGCTAAGGTTTTAAATCCCTCACATTTAAAGGATAAGATTAAGCATGAACTAGAAAGCAGTCTTAATAAATATATATAAGGTAAATACACCTACTATGAATTAAAAGTTTAGGATTTTACTAGTTTTATTTACTTTTTTCCATAGGATAAAGAATTCCTCCATGATATTATTTGTATGTATAATATTACATTAATATCTAAAGGGAGGATATTATGAAAAAATATGTGTTGTGTGTCATTATAGTAATTCTTTTATTACAGGGCTGTGCAAAAAATTATAAGGCCGAAGAATTAAAGACAGATTTAATTCACAAACAAGAAACAACCACACCTACTCCTACACTAGAACCAACTCCTTCACCTGAACCCACACCTACCCCTACGCCAGAGCCAGAGCTTGTACTACCACAAGCCACAAATGATAGCGGCAAAGTAAGAATTCAGACAGCATCTATCAGCACCACTCATCCATATACCAGTTATGTAATCTCCTCTGTAAAGGGGGAAAATGTGGTAGTAGATCCAACTGCAATGCCACCTATAAATGTCGTGGATTTTAAGCCTGTAGCAATTATCAGCACACATCCACATAACGATCATGTAGACTCTGTATTTACTAGATCATATGATTGCCATAAGCTATATTATGAGAAAGGTGAGATTCAGACAAATGACTTTAATATCTATACCATATTATCCTCACATAGTAACGATATAATAAAGGAAGCGAATCAAAATGTAATTATAGTACTTGAAGTTGATGGCTTAAGAATAGCTCATATGGGAGATATAGGACAGACCGAGCTAACCGAGGAACAGTTAACCGACTTGGGTGAAATAGATATAGCCTTTATGCAGTTTGAAAACAGCTATTCGTCAATGACCCTAAAGAATGAGAAAGGCTTTTATTTAATAGAGCAATTAAATCCAACCATAGTTATTCCCACCCATTATTCGCTTAACGCTCTTCCTATTTTAGAAGAAAAGTACGGTGCTATAACCAAAATAGAGAATAAGCTTGATATTAATAAGGAAGACCTTCCTGAGGGACCCATGAATGTCTATATAATTTCAAATGAATATAAGTACTTTTAGAAAGCACCTATTAGAAATTCCTATAACTTAATATTTATTTACAACACACCTTCTTCATAGTATAATTATGGAAAATATTATACGTGGAGCAGGTGATTCTTTTGATTCTTAATACGGTAGGTTTTAATTATTATATTAACTATATTTTTCCTGTTTTAGTCACCACAGATCTGAATACACTAATGGTCGAGGAAGCAGGGGAATATTATAAAA
>JAAYJU010000233.1 GCA_012522735.1 Clostridiales bacterium
TAGAGTCATCATAGCCATGGAGAAAATACGGCGATTAATGCCATAAGCAGCCAAGATAAGGTCATTATAACCGGCAGCCACATAATTACCAATAGTGTTGGCGATACTGAGCATAATATTGTACGATGAAGCCGGTATGCCCACTCTCAGAATTTCTAGCATAATATCCTTTTGTAAAGAAAAATACTTCCAATGTATTGATACGACACTTTTCTTCTTACGGTAAAAATCAAAGTAGTAGAGCAACCCAACTCCCTGTCCTATAAGTGTAGCGATGGCAGCCCCCTTTACTCCATATCCTAATACCTGGATAAAGATGGGGTCTAAAACTATATTTATTCCAGTCCCGATAAACATACCATACATAGCTACTTTAGCTGCTCCTTCTGACCGAAGCATAAGGGTAAGGAGAAAATTAAGCATTATAATAATACTGCCAGCAAATATTATGGATAGATAGCCATGGGCATAGCCGTGTGTTTCTGGAGTAACCCCTATCAAGTGTAAAATGGGAGAAATAAAGATAAGGCTGATGAGTGTGACTACTATCGATGCCGCAATACAGGTATAGAATGCAATGGAGCTCGTTTTTTTTGCCATTTGATAATCTCTTCTACCCAGTAGACGGGAGATATATGAGGCAGCTCCAAATCCGAATATTCCACTGAAGGACATCAGTATCATAAACATGGGAAAGGCGACTGATACTGCAGCAACCTGAAAGGGGTCATTCAGTCTTCCTACAAAGAATGTATCGGTTAAATTATAAAGAACCTGTACCTGCATGGCTAATATCGTAGGTACAGATAAGCTCAAGATTGCTTTTAAGGGAGCCTCATCTTTTAATATCTGTATTCTTTTTTCATCCATTACAATAATTCCTTATCATCACACTTAGCAATATTGTCTATGACAGCCGTAATAGCTTAGCCACTTTTATAACCACATATAATAAAAAGAAAAATGAACTTTCTTAATTTTTATGGCATCTTTAGTTAGCATAACAGTTAGACAGCTAAACATATTATAAGAGCAAATATTATTTTGTCAATAAGAAAAAATAATATTTCACAAAAATGCAATCCAATTGATCCTCTCTTTTTTATTAGTAAGTTTCTATTGTCTGTATAGATAATTTTTTGTTTTTTGTAAAATACAAATTATTCTTATTCTTTCTTTTGTGCAAGTCCACATATGCTCAAATGCTGAAATACGGGCCACTTTCAACTGAGTATTATCTCAGAGGGGCAGGTATTTAATTATTCTCTTTTGTGGCATTGGTGGCTTTGATGGTTGCCACATTGTTTGCTATTTTCTATTCCCTGTGTCCATCACTAGCCTGTCCTCTAATTGAGTTAAATAGGATAGGAGGAGCGCCAGCAAAAAGGGCAGGTATATAGAAAAAATCCCGCGCCAAAGCAAGCATAAAAGCAGGTTTTCCTTTTCCTAAAGCTTGAAAGGTAACTCTGATTAAAAATTGAATTGCCATGAGAGGTAAGCCGATAA
>JAAYJU010000234.1 GCA_012522735.1 Clostridiales bacterium
GATGAGGACATGATAACCTATATATTTCCGCTTCTTAGATATCACTCAAGATGGAATGATATAAGCTCAGAGGATTTTACGTATCTGTTAGATAAGGATAGGCTTTCCCATAATGGATATCTTATGAGAGTGGATATAAAGCCTGTTGGATATATACCTAAGGGAAGAGTAATGGCAGATTATAGCTTCGGGGATAATAGCTATTACTATCTGGAGAAGATGGCCAAGCTTTGTAAGGATAATGATATAGAACTAATCCTTATAAAATCACCCAGTGTATATCCTTATTGGTATCCCGAGTGGGATCAGCAGATGGTGGACTTTGCTAAGGAGAATGATCTGACCTATATTAATTTCCTTGATGTTGCCGAGGAGCAAATAGGAATCGAATATGATAAGGATACATTTGATGGAGGCCTTCACCTTAATCTATCTGGTGCTGAGAAGTTCACAGACTATTTCGGTAAAATATTAAGTAATGACTTTAATCTTCCCGACCATAGAAACGATGAGGAATATAAAGCTATATGGCAGGATAAGGTCGATTTCTATTATGCCATGAAGGAAGACCAAGAAAGAGAGCTTAAGGAGTACGGATATCTAAAAAGCTACGGAGCAGTCGCTCAGACTATTGGTGGGGAGTAGAAGAGAGAGGAGAATAAGATGAGAAAGATATTTCTTTTAATATTGGTAGCCATGTTATTTACAGCCTGTGGCAAAACAGAGGAACCCTCAGATATTAAAGAGTATAACGATATTCCAGTACAGGAAGACAATGAGACAGATGATAAGCAAGATAATTCAGTAATAGAACCATCAGGCTACTCATTCGAGCATAATGATGTCAGCATATATATGAATACTGATGTGGTTCCAGTAATCGATGCCTTAGGTGAATCGCTACATTATTTTGAAGCTGAAAGCTGTGCCTTTAAGGGACTTGACAAGTTCTATACCTATCCAGGCTTCGAGATAACCACCTATCCCTTAGATGGTAAGGATTATATCTCTGCTCTTAATCTGATGGATGACACAGTAAGCACTCCAGAAGGTGTCTATCTAGGCGCGACTGTAGATGATATGATAGCAGCTTACGGAAGTGATTATACTGAGTCATCAGGTTCCTATACCTATACTAAGGATGCTTCAAAGATTCAATTTATAGTCATGGATAATGAAATCATATCTATTACTTATCTTGCCGAGGTGGAAGGATTGGAGTAGTATCATAAAAACAGTATACAAAAGAGGTAGCCCATATAAACGGCTACCTCTTTATAAGATAGGGCACTATCCCTTGACGTATATTTTATTAACACAAGAAGAACACTCGTGACTTTTGTCGTGAGAGGTTCAAATCCTATTAATATTTCTCTACTGATGCCACATTATCAACAATAGTCATTTTCCTAACAAGTGTATAACCCTGAGCCAAATCTTCTACATTAGTTTTGCCTTTTCCGATAATAGAATCGTAGGTAAAATCAACATCGGGCGCAAATACGGCTCTGATTACTTCTAGCTTATTAGCGTCAAACACCATAAAATATGCGTTGCCCTTATCCTCCATTCGGTCATCATATAGTACAGGTTTGCTAAATGTTTGTACAATAAATGTACCATCCGAAAGGGCAACTACTTCTGAGACAACTCTGGAAATCTTCTGACCATCACGCTCAGTATAATTCTCAAAGTAAAGAGTATTTGCTGAAGTGTCTAGGATGCCTTTTTCTACATAAAAATCGCCTTTTTTATCACTAGGAGAAAAACCGTCCTCTTCTCTGGTATATTCCTTGCCATATTCTATTAAATTTCCGTTAGCTTCTCTATATTCTCCCTCATCGGCACCAAAAATCCCTAAGAGATCATATAGACTCATACCTACTATATGTAGGCTTGTGGCAAAATAATCCAATGAAGCATCAAACATGGCGAAATCATCAGTTTCCCAAGCGTTAACAGCACCCTCAAATGATGAAAGCGCATTGTCATAGAAGGAGTAAAAGTTGCTAAGCTCCTCACCGGGTGTTTTATCCAGCTCATCATCCGAGTAATCATCAGAATAATCCTCTAAAAAATCTTCTGAAAATACTTCTTCGTCAAGAGAATCAACTATTCCACTAAAAACGTCTTCACCTTCCTCGGATCCTATTTCGTTGAGAGCTTTTGTTAGCTTTTCAAGCTCCTTTATTTCCTTTGGTTTACCGCAGGATGTAAGAGAAAAGACCAAAGTTATTAATAACATGACAGATATAATTTTTTTCATCTTCATAACCTCCCTCGTATAATTTTTAAATGTTCAATTAGTATATGCCTACGAAAGCGTGTATGTATGTTAATGTCAATATTATATTATAAAGCGTATCTATTGAATAAAATAGTGCAAATATAGTTATGTTTAGTTCAAATAATACTTTTATGCAATTTATAGAAGTATGATATAATGTAAATGTAACTCAGTTATATGCTGTTATAAGGAGGATAGATAATATGAAATCATCAAATATATCGTTTAATATAACCGGTCGTTGGGAAGGTAATCGTAATGGTAGTGGGGTAATGACAACAAATGAGGTTAATGTGCCTTATTCTGCTCCGGCTAGCTTAGATGGTCCGGGTATTGGTTCAAACCCTGAAGAATTGTTAATGGCCTCTGCTTCAACATGCTATATGATTACATTAGCAGCTATTCTTAGTAGACGCGAAATAAATTATTTACACCTTGAAATTGATACTGAGGGAATAGTACTTGAAGAAGGGAATAATCTTATCTATAAAGAAATTATCCATAAGCCAGTCATATTTTTAAAGACTGGAGATGAGGAAAAGGAGAATGAGGTTATAAAGCTTGCGCATAGGGCCGAAAAGGCTTGCTTTATAAGTCAGACAATAAAGCCACAGGTTACTGTAAATGTAGTTCCGAAGGTTAAATATAGTTAATGAAGGATGTTTCAGGGGGACGGGCTAGCGTAGTGTGACACTAACTCCGTCCCCCTGACACGTGCCCCTGACACATTGTGACTAATCAATGGGGTCAAAATCTTCTTTAGGTGCACCACATTCTGGGCATACCCAGTCAGAGGGAACATCATCAAAAGCTGTTCCCGGTGCCACACCATTGTCAGGATCAC
>JAAYJU010000235.1 GCA_012522735.1 Clostridiales bacterium
GGTGCCAGCAGCCTCTCTTATTTTACTTATGGGCAATTTGAGGCCGTATTGCTTTGATATGGTGGCCAGGCAAGCGGCAGCGCAGTCGGTAATATCATGCTGCTTGATGCAGAAATAATGCTTGAAAATTCTCTTTTGCAAATTACTTTTAAGCTTTTTTGATATAACCTTCAACATATAACCTTCAACATATAACCATTACCCTCCCACTGGTTTGTTATTCGAAAAATCATACCATAGGTGCAAAAATATGTATACATTAACAATAAAATAGTGCCAAAAGTCACTTTTTATTAATTGTTACTTTTGGCACCTTTACATGGGACAAATAGGAATTTATAATAATATTGGAAATGTAAGTAATGTTTGTAGGGGATAAAAATGATAGAACAAGGCAGAGAGTTGAAATACGACAATGTATTATCCTTGCGGAAAAAGATACTACAGAATGAAATAAATAAAGAGATACAGAAGTTCGGATTGTATCTAAAGGATAATTTATTAAAGAAGGCTGGGCCTGTTGTGACAGCAACCTTTTCAGCCGAAGTAGTAAATGGGCAGCAGGTTTTTGACATGGAAATTATAATACCAGTTGATATGCTTATTAGGATTAGAAGAGAGGTGTTGTGTAAGGTGTGGAAAATGTCGAAATTGATAATTAGAAGTATAATTGTGCTTAATATGCTCGTAGTTATATGTCTAATTTTTTTAAAAGAAAATTTATTAGGAAATGTAAGTGCCTTAAAAGTTATATTCCTTTCTTTAGGGATTATGTCTATTATACTTTTTATACCGGATATGGTTGAAATAAAACACAAGCTTAAAAACTTTAGAAATATTTTGCTTGTCATTGAGCAAAAAAGGATAAGTAGATATCTGATGCTATCTTTAGTTTCATTTATGTCAGCTTTCTTTTGCTTTTATCAGAAAAATATGTATTCCTTTTCCCTATGTTTAATGTTAATAGCAATGTCGTTATTTTTTCTTTCCAGACATAAAGCTAAATACTATTTATCAAACACAGGTATGTTTTGGGCAGGATCTATTATAGCATGGAAAGATGTATCCTCTCTTGAGTTCAATGAAAAAACTTCTATGATTGTTATCTTGTTTAGGACATCCCCGCATGGCCTTACTAAGTCTTTTGAGATCCCTTATAACAAGCTAAATGAAAAGGAAATAAGATCCTTTCTTAATATAACCGAAATTAGCAAGCTGGTAATAGCAAATTGTGCAACTGAAGTATAGCAAAACTATTGCGTTTGACTCCCGTGGCAGTAAAACCTATTTTTTCGGTGGCCTTTATGACGCCATATTCGACAATGTATTATCCTTACTGAGAAAAATACTACAGAATGAAATAAATTGTTTCTGCCAGATAATACTTTTTAGCCAGTTAAGCATGTCCTGTAGAAATGAATTGCAAAAAAATACTGGAAAATAATAGTGAGGTGCAAATACAAGAGTGTTCAGCTGGGGAAAAGGAAGTCCAGCAACAATTCATATCACATGAAAAAGCAGTTGCAGAGGACATGCCAGGAAAATCACAGCTAACAGAGAAAGAAAGATCGGTAGTAAATCATATAGCAAAGGGTATGTGTAATATGGTGGTTTCAGCATAATCATTTCCCATATAGATACTGTAGTCGATTATCTCATCATTACTATATTTCCTGTTGGATTGCACCCATACGATTTTTTATCTTTGCGATTTTGGGTATGTTTGAATAATGACAAGATGTAGGAAATGTTGGATGATATGCATTTATGAATTCTTAATACTATTCAAAAAGTGTTATAAACTATTAGATAATAGCTGTATTGCTTCCATAATTAGTACTAATAGGTATATGGAATTCTATATCTTGACACATACTCCAAAATATAATAAATTATGGGTGTATATTTATGGTTATAGTGCCATAAAACGATTGTGTAAAGAGCAAAAAGTACATTATGTAACGAAATATTAACACATCAA
>JAAYJU010000236.1 GCA_012522735.1 Clostridiales bacterium
AGATACCATCTGGTGTTACCTCAATTGCTGAGGATGCATTTCTAGGAAGTCCTGCGGTTAATATCATAGCAGAATCAGGCACATATGCTTATGATTATTTACAGGATTATAAGCTAAAGCAGGACATCAGCTATAGCATTAAGGATGGAGTTATGACTGTAAGCGGAATAGGAGGAATACCTCATTATAAGAATCAAAAGAATAGCCCATGGTTGAATGATAAGGATCAGGTAACCAAGATAATTATCGATGGTGATTTCAGCTTCATAGGAGCAGATGCATTTAAAGAATTTAATAATTTAACAAGCGTTGTAATTCCTGAAGGGATCACAGTTATAAGGGAAGGCGCATTTAGTGATTCGCCTCTTTTAAGTGAGATAAAATTTCCATCAACGCTTATAAGAATTAATAATAATGCTTTTGAGGGATGCTCTAGCCTAACAGAGATTACAATTCCTAATGGTGTTACCACTATTTTAGAATATGCCTTTGCTAGATGCACTAGCCTTACTAGTATATCTATACCTGATAGCTTAACTAATTTGGCGGACAATGCCTTTGAAGGTAGTGATAACTTAAAGTTTACCATAAGCTTTAATTCAAAGGGTGGTTCTGCAGTAGCGGCCATTTCTAAAGCTTATAATGCAAGTGTATCAGCACCAGGCATACCTCAAAGAAGTGGCTATAGTTTCGGTGGTTGGTATCTAGACGAGGCATTGACCACACAGTATAGCTTTACTACTATGCCAGCTAAAAATATAACATTATATGCAAAATGGACTTATGATACTCCTTATATACCGGGTCCTGGACCAGCACCTCAGACAACACCTAGTCCGACTCCTAAGCCTACAGAAGCACCTAAGCCTTCTGTGAAGGATAATGAAGATGGAACGAAGACTGAGACGGTTGAGATTAGCGATAAGGATAACAAGGCAACTGCTACCGTAAATATTATTAAGGATGATAAGGGTAATATCACTAATAAATCCTCATCCATAAAAATTAATACGGCTGAGGTAATAGAAGACAAAGACAAGACAGAGATTAAGGCTACTGTTGATAAGGATATAGTAGATAGAGTTAAGGAATACTCAGGGTCCATGGACTCATTTAAGATGGAAATCAAGCTACCTGAGGAGCAGATTATCAAGAGGATATCCTCCGATACAGATAAAAAGCCTGTTACAGTTTCGATTGAAATTCCTTCCGAGGTTAGCAAGGATGATAAAGCCCAGCTTGATAAGATTACTCTTTCCAAGGAGCTTTTATCAAAAACTAAAGATGCCGAGACTTCACTATCAGTAGCTGTTAAGGATGAATATGGAGAGGAAAGCTTCTCCTGGAGCTTTGACGGTTTAGAGCTTAAGGACTCCGATAAGGATATAACTGATGTGAATTTGATGATGTCTGTTTCTCAAGCTGATAAGCATGAGAATACGCAGAAGCTTGTATCCGAGCTTAATAAAGCTGATAATACTCCTGCTATTACTGTATCCTTCAATCATTCCGGCGAATTACCGGCAACTGCACAGGTAAGAGTAAATCTTAAATCATTATTGGCACCTAGTGAAAGTGATAATGAAGAGGAACAAGAGCAGGGTATGAAGCCCGGTAGTGAGGTATATGTATATTACTATAATAATGTTACCGGAAAGCTAGAGGTTCTTCCTAATAACAAATATGTAATAGATGATGATGGCTTTATAACTCTAATGATTACACACTGCTCTGATTATGTAATCCTATCCAAGCCGGCAGGTAGCGATCAAACTACGGATTTATTGTCACAGATAGAATTTTCTCCTAATAAGGCATTGCTTTACTTTGGAGAAACCGACGATAATTCAATAGCAGTTAATATCAAGTTGCCCGCTACCTTGAGAAGAGTATCAGAATTCACTAATTCAGATAAGAAGGAAGCTATAGCAGAGCTTGTGATAACCTTTAAATCTAGTGATTCAAAAGTGGCAAAGGTATTTAGCAACGGTCTGATAAAGGCTGTAGGAGCTGGGACTGCGGTAATTACGGCGAATGCTAAGCTTGCAGATGGAATAGAAAAGGAACTTACAGTAAATATAAGAGTAGAAGAAGCTGGCACCTCAAATGATAATAAAGTAACAAATCCGGCTCCTGATAAGAAGAAAGAACCAGTTGTTCCCGATGTATCATCTAAGGTAAATGAGGAAATTTATATTGTTAAGAAGGGGGATACACTTTGGAAGATAGCCAAGAAGTATAAGACAACTGTTAATAGAATAGTTAAAAAGAATGGCATTAAGAATCCTAACCTTATCCATATAGGACAAAGAATAAAGCTGTAAATTAAGCTTATAGCCCCCGGAAATATGGGGATTTCCGGGGGCGTTTTTAAGGTGTCAGGTACTAATGTAAACCATGGAGGTCGTTTTGGTTTACAGTGGTACCTGGTACTGAATTAAACGTTGATAAAACATGAGTTATATAGTAGAATATAGGAAGTTGTTACATTTTTTCGACAAATTATGCAACTTGATAAGCCGACTTGTATGTAGACTCAGGAATGTCACTAGAATGGATATCCACTATATACTATGAAAAGGTGAGCTTATGAATGAAACCGTAGTTTTCTATCTATATCCGGCATTTTTAATGCTTGTATGGTCCATGTCTTCCTATAATATCGCGAAATATCTGGTTGGCTTATCAATACGAAAAAACACATGGCTAAATGTATCAATATATATAATTATCTATTCTTTATCTCTCTTACTAATATCGGTAATAACTCCATATCACCGGCTTGAATATAGCTTGGATGCTTATCCTGTGCTGGCTGTGCCTTTTGATTATCTGTTAAAATATCTTTCTCTCATTGGCTGTACATACATGATTATTAAGGATCGCTGGTATCGTATATTTGTATATGCGATTTCTTTCTATGCCGTTTATTATGCGATTGAGTTGATATTAGGAAGCCTGATGGATGTTATCAATGTGAGATTCCCCTACAATACAGAATCAATATTCAGGGATATCATTATTCACACTCTTGTTTTATTGCTCTTTTATTTAATTAGCACCTTCTTTAAGAAGAAAAATCGGACACCCTTTTATAATATTACAATTAAGATATACATAATTATAATTGTAGTACTTGGAATGTCGTATGGATTATCGATTGGCTTGGTTAAGGTAAGCTATATGACTAGATCTTGGATATATTATATATTGGTGATAGTCTGTTGCATCTTCCTTCTTATTCAGATGTTTATTATGGTCTATATTACAGATTCTAGAAATCTTTTGCTAGAGAGTGACAAGCTTAACCAAAGCTATATTAAGCTACAGGAGGAGCATTATGCGACGCTTCTGGATAAGGATGCTAAAACAAATGAACTCATGAAGGATATGCAGGACAGCTTGCTTAGACTAAGAGAACTTAACGAGAAGGGTAAGAAAGAGGAAATCAATCAATATCTCAACATAATGGATGAAGTCATGCTTGTATCTAAGCCTACAATTCAGACAAACAATAACATGGTTGATGCTATTGTAAATCGCTTTGCAAATGACGCGGAAACCATGGGAATCGACCTAAAGGTTACTGGTGTACTGCCTGATGAGTGTAATATTGAGGCCTTTGATTTGTGTACTATATTTTCAAATATACTTACTAATGCTATAGAGGCAGTCTGTGACTGTGATGATAAGAAGGTTGAGCTTGATCTTAAGTATGACCAGGACCGCATCTTTATAAGAGAGAAAAATAATTACAAAGGGAGAATTCATAGAATAGGTAATATCATCTTAACCCGTAAGGATGACAAAGAAAAGCATGGACTTGGACTTAGCAATATCGGGGATAGCGCCAGTAAATATAATGGGGAAGTAATTACAGATATAACCGATGATACCTTTACTATAACGATTGTTCTGGAATATGCATAAAAGGTTATAGATTTTAAATTCTTAGGAGGACAAGTATGGGAGACATATTAACAAGAACAATAGGCGCTGTTATAATAGTTATACAATGGGATATTAATGCCTACATAATATCAAAGAGCATACTAAGACTCAATATGCGAAGAAAAGTATGGTTAAGAATAATAATTTTCATAATTGTCTATTCAGCCATTCTTATTCCTATATCATTGTATACACCATATTGGCAAAATGAATATATATCAACTGAGATGACAATTGTACATCATCTTATCGATAGAGTTTTAATGTATTTTATGGTAATAGTATGTACATTTTTGACGATAAAAGAAAAATGGTATTATACAGCATTGTATTCATTAGCATCTTTCTCTATGTATGCTATGCTTATATCTATATGGTCCTATTTTTTAGAAGAATTATTATTAATTATATTCAAGGATATGCTTCTTATATTTTATATTAGCATAATCATCTCACCTATTTCATTCTTAATTATTTCTCTTATTATAGCAAGAAAATATAAAATAAAAAATAAAATGTTATTTTTTAAAATGTCCAAAAAAGAACACATATATATATATTTATTGATACTAATGAACTTTTATTTGTTCTCAGGTATATTAACTATAAATGCTGAAAGCGACGATTTCTCTCTTGTCGAGATAATTGCATTCAGTGCTATTGTGTTACAAATACTTGCTCTTATCTATTTGATAAATGCCCGAATAATTCTAAAGGAGCGCCATTCTCTTAATCAGAACTATCTTAAGCTACAGGAAGAGCACTACCAATCCATAATGGAAAAGGACTTTAAGCTTCGTAAGCTTCGCCATGATATGAAGCATCACCTCTATATGCTTCGTATGCTAAATGAAGAAGGCGAGCGTGAGGAAATGAGCACCTACCTTAACTCTATTGCGGATACCTTAGATAAGGATATCAGTTTATCTTAATGCGTAATTCTATATTATTCCCTTAGAAACCTTAGAAAAATACAAATTCATGATCAAAAACTTTCATGTCGGTTTTTGATACTTTCGTGTAGGTATGATTGTAATAGGGTATTAAAGATGTTAAAAATATAGTAAGAAAGTCTTATTTTTAAAGGGGAGGAGATGCTATGGGAAGGTTAAAGAGTATCTTACTATTTACTATATGCACACTGATAGTATCCATAATTCTTGTGGGATGTGTCGGAAAGAAGGATGGTGAGATTGAGGATACTGGTCAATCTAAAGCACCTGTAGCCAATAATGCGGACAGTAATGCCAAAGCGGATTTAACTGACACAGAGGAGCTTGTGACTGAGCCCCTATATGGCTATGATAAGGAGCTGTATGATAGGTTTGTGAAAGCCGGCAGCGATTTTGTAGACAATGCTAAGGAGTTAAGGTTAATTAGGATAATGCCAGAATTTATAGAGGATGTGTATTTTTATCAGTATATGATTAACGGTGACCATATGGATAAGGCTACTGTTGATGAGCTTGTAAAGGATGGAATTATTGATATGGCAAATCCCGTTGAGAGATTAGAAGGATTTCTTTACACCTTTAGGGGAAGCTTAGATTTAGAGAAATTTGATAATGAGTGCTTTGACCTAACAATGCTGTGCTTATATGAAGAAGAAATTAAGAACAGTGAAGTGTTTATGAAAGCTCTTAATTCCTATGTTTCATATAAGCTCGAAGATTATATCAATAATACCTTTGACTTTGTAAATGCAGGATATAACTATCAGATAACAGATTTTCCTCAGACCTTTGATGAAATGTCAAATGGCTCTAAGGTTATATATCTAACTTGTATGGATATGTATCGTGATGTAGTAAGGTGGTACAGAGAGTTGTCAGACCCAATAGATGATTTAAGAGAATCTATTGGATATGAATATCTGGAGAATTACGCACAAGCAATAACTGACAATTCGACTGCAATTACCATGGCTGCCAAGCTACTTTGGAAGGGCGGAAAAGATTATATTATAAAGATAAGAAATCTGCCTCCTGATGCTTCTATAACCTATATCTCCAGCAATACAGATGTAGCAAAGGTAGATGAGAATGGATTAGTAAGTCCTGTTTCGATAGGCAAGGCGGACATTACGGCAACAATTAAGCAGGATAGTAAAACGGTTGAATCAACAATCGCTATTGAGGTTAAGGAGCCATCTGTGCTGATTACCAGCCATGTCTCCGGTATGAATCTAGAGGAAACATGTACATTAAATGTGAAGAACGGCTTAATGGAAGCTTCTTATGAGTGGGCATCCTCAGATCCAAGTATTATTGAGCTTGATAAGCTAACAGGAGAAGCAACTGCAAAAGCAACCGGAACCACAACCCTGAATGTTCTAGACACAATTAGCGGTGGTGTGGACAGCATAGATGTCAGTGTATATAGAAGCGATGTATCTATCGAAAGGTTTTATGGTACCTACGCAGAGAGATGCGAAATAGACATGGTCGGAAATGAATATTTCGAATGGCGCATAAAGGTAGATGATGATGGAGTGACCTTTGCAGATAATAGCAAGTCTGATGTATGGTCTAAAAAAGATAATGTACATAAGCTTGACTCAAATGAAGGTGTAGACGGAGGATCCAAAGTGATATTTAGCTTGAATAAGGATAATACCACATATCAATTATATTTTGCACATAATAGCTCTATGACTATAGAGTCTTATGAGGGTAATTATAGTCTAAGTTATTATAAATTGACAGATGAGGAGTTCGAAGGGGTAAATGCAGAGCTTAAAAAGTCATGGGTGGAATATGATGAAAAGCTCTTAAAATACCATGGAACATGGTATTTAAGAGAAGAGACTTATAGCTACATGATTATACAATATCATACCGGTGGGGATGGAGGTTTCAGAGGCTATAATAGTATTTCGACAGATGATTTTAGTTCACGTTTTGATACAAAGTTAGTTCAGGAAGGGTCGAAGGAATATCTGTATATCTATCTAGAAGGAGAGTCTAAATGGAAATATAAATTAAGACTTGTAACTGGGGATGAAGAAGGGGAGTTTTATTTACCTAAACTTATAGGGGTAGATTCGGGAGGAAATGATATAAGCTTTGGTCTGGGTTTTGGTTAAAGGAAGCTAGTGATTGAATATGAAATTAGAGCGTTTAAGTATGGGGAGGAGAAAAAGCATGAGGCTAAAGAGAAAATTGATAATGACAATGTGCTTAATGATAGGACTTGCATTTATAGCTTGCGGTAAGAAAAGCGAGGATGTGACTGAGGAGAAAGTAACGAATGAATCCGGGTCGTTAGGGGATAGCGATAATGGTGCGGATGAAGGCATTATCGAAGACGAGGCAGACAATATTGAAGCGGATAAGGCTGAGGCAAAGCCTACAGAAATTCCTGCAAGAGATTTAGGAGGTCTTGAGATTACTATTTGGGATTGGTGGTCTATTGAGCCTTGGGAAAAAATAAAGCATGAAACTCAGAGGGGAGACGACGAGAAGGCCCATAAGCAGATGATGCAGGAGAAATATAACTTCAAGATTAAGCAAGAGATGCTAACATCGTGGAGCGATTATCTAGAAATAATTCTTAGATCAATTCAAGCGGGTGACCCTGTGGCTGAGTTGTTTTATCTAGAAAACAGGTTTGTGGGCGAAATGGTCAAACAAAATCTCTTATATCCTGTAAGTGATCTTAAAGCATTTGATTTTAACGAACAGAAATGGGATATCGGTATAAAGGAAGCATTTACAATGGATGGCAAGACATACGCTCTCAACCCTGGTTATGGTAGTAGGCATATAGGTGTGTTTTGGAACAAGTGGCTATTTGAAGAGGCTGGTCTGGACCCGGATTTATTATATGATTTACAAAAAACTGATGAGTGGACCTGGGATAAATTCATGGAGTTGGCAGGACAATTAACTGTAGATAGCAATAATGATGGTGAAATAGATATATATGGTACAAGTTGCGATGCTACGGTGTTAAATTGTCTTATGACAAGCATTGGAACAAATCTTTATAAGTATAATGCGATAAGGGATAGGTATGAGGGAAATTTATTAACGGATGAGGCCTTGGCTACTATTGATTTTTTAATAGACCTATATGAAGCGGGATATTATGATTTAGATTCAAGAGATTTTAAGGAGGCTAAGACAGTCATGCACATGGGAGAATGGTATGAAGCACAAAATTTCAATGAAATGGTGGATGATTGGGGCTTTGCATCATTTCCTGTGGGGCCAAGCTCTACGGCCAAGCCACATTCCATTCTAAGCAATAGCACATATTTGGTTATGCCCTCCAACTTGGAGCCTAACTTAGCAGAGGATGTTGCTTTCGCTTATAATGCTTGGACCTCCCCGGTTCCTGGTTATGATGGACCGGATTTGACAAAATATTATGAATTAGCGAGAGATAAAAGGACAGTTGATGAGACTATTTTAAATCAGTTAAAGAGTAATAACAGAAAACATGCCTTAGATGGTTTAATTCCATCTGAAAGTATATTTTCTCAATTTCATATGTTTTTTGCATATGGTGATGTAGACCTTACTGCTAATGCATTTGCAGAGAATGCAATGGAAAAAATAGATAAGATGAACGATGAGTTCTATAGTGAATAAGAGGAGTTAGAAACATTTATAAGAGGAGGTATTGCTTTGAAAAAGATGTTTTTTAGATTGTTTTTATGCGCCACGTTTATATTTGCTATTTACGCTTTTAAAAGCGAATATGGACGAAGTGAATTTGCAGTAGCAGAGGCAGCTGCTAAGCCAACAACAACTGTTACTAAGAAGACACTTACAGTAGGAGAAAAATATACAATCAAATTAAAGGATCAATCCTCTAAGGCGGTTGTTACCTACAAGTCAAGCGACAGTAAGATAGCAACTGTTAGTAATAAAGGTGTAATCAATTCCGTAGCTAAGGGCTCAGCTACAATAACAGTTACTATTAAGCAGGGTGGTAAGACCTATACTTCAAAGATTGCAGTTACAGTGAAGGCTGAAAAACTATATGATAAATTTATTAAGACAGGAAAGGATTTTAATAGTTATGTCAAGGGACAGAAGCTGGATATTAGTAAAGTCGAAGATATACTTAAAAAAATCTATGCGTACGAATATTTGGTTAATGTTAATTATCTAGATACATCAGTAAGGGACAAGCTGGTTAAGAATAAGATAATTGACATTAATAGTTTGGCTGACGATGCAAGCGAATTTACATCTTTTTTTACCGGTTGTGCTCGGGGATATTACAATGAGAAAATCATATTGGACTTATCCAAATTATCCTTTAATTCTGAGGATAAGAAGAGTTGTAAACATTTTATTGATACACTGACTGCGATTTCTGAAGGTGTAGATTTAAAAGAGGGTTTAGATTTAAGGGAAATTTTATTCTATTTTATTGATGCGGGTAATAATAATCTTCGTACTAATTTTCCAGTAATGTTTGATGAAATGTCAGAGAGCGAGAAGGTAATCTTTATCACCTATTTTAATGCTATGTTACGATTTGTGGATGCTAATCGTTACGACTTGATTAGCAATGCGTACGATTATACACCGTATTCTTATTCAAAAATTTTATCTGACGAAAATCCTGTGATAACACCAAAGACAAGAGTGCTATGGATTGGCGGAGAAAGCTATCCTATTGAGATAAGAAATCTTAAGGCAGGTGCATCGGTATCCTATAAGTCTGGTGATTCAAAGGTTGCAACCGTGACCAAGGACGGAATAGTAAAAGCGGTGTCAGAGGGCACGGTTAAAATTACAGCAACCATAAAGCAGGACAAGAAAAGCTATACATCGGTGATAAATATTGAGGTCAGATGTGCTGATGTTCTTATTACGAACGAAGAGCCTGTTAATCTGAATGTTGGAGAAATTGTATTGCTTAAGGCGAATAATGGCTTTAGGACAAGTAATTATGAATGGTCATCTTCTGATCCAAAACTGATGAAGATAGATAATAAAACAGGGGAAGCCACCGCATTATCAACAGGAAACGTGGCTATTACTGTTAAGAACAAGGATGATAATACAAAGGACACCATTAATTTAACCATATATGAAAGTGATTTAGATATTGCAAGACTATATGGTATGTATTCACTAGAAAGAGTTGTTCCAGTGGTCTGGAATAGACATCATGATTGGATTGTTAAGATTGATGAAAATGGAATAACTTATGCCAATAATTCTATTAGTGAAGTATGGTCAAATCCTAATAAGCAACTTAAATATAAAGTAACTGATGCTGAATTATGTGAAATTATTGATGGGTTCAATTATATTGAAGTGACAAAAATAACACTTGATACTTCCGTGGGAGAGTTAGCACTAATCTTTTATGAGGGAGATAAACTAAGGATTGATCCTTCTCCCGAAATAGATATTAATTGGTATGAAGCTAATAGATATAAGAGATATTGGCTAGAGAGAAAATCCCTAGAGGATTTTACAAAAATAAATAAGGAGCTGAAAAAAGATTGGGCGAAATATGACGAAAATGAACTAAAGTTTTATGGAACCTGGTGGGGTCAGGGCGATAATAACGATTACATGGATATTCAATATAATACAAAAGGCGGGGGAGGAGACAGCTATATAGGATATAATGCCTATAATAAATGGACTGTCTACAAAAGCAACCCCAATTCTAATGTAAATATGAGGACTGCCGGATATAAGGAAAATAAATTTAACATAAAATTTGATGAAAAGTATCAAACAATATATGTATATTTTGAAAGTGAAAAGGACTGGAAATTTAAACTAAAGTATGAGCTTAAGCAAAAAGATGATTATTCTATTCCACAGCTTGTTGGTGTAGATTCAGAGGGTAACAAGGTAGTATTTGAACTGGGTTTTGGATGATATTTAAAGAGGAGGGAGGGCATTACTTTGAAAAAGATATTATTTAGATTATTTTTATGCGCCATGTTTTCTCTAGCAATTTATGCTTTTAAAAGCGAATATGGACAAAGTGAAATTGCTGTAGCAGAGGCAGCTGCTAAGCCAACTACAACTGTTACTAAGAAGACACTTACAGTAGGAGAAAAATATACAATCAAACTAAAGGACCAATCATCTAAGGCGGTTATAACCTACAAGTCAAGCAATAGTAAAATAGCTACTGTTAGTAATAAAGGTGTAATAAATTCCGTAGCTAAGGGTTCTGCAACTATTACAGTTACTATTAAGCAGGGTGGTAAGACCTATACTTCAAAGATTGCAGTTACGGTGAAGTCTGAAAATCTCTATGATAGATTTGTTAAGATGGGAAAAGATTTTTATAATGAGCTTATTGAATTGGACCATTTTCAGATTTACATTAAATATAATACTAGAGAGGAGATACTTAAAACGATATATGCTTTTGAATATATGATTAATTATGATTATCTTGATGTATCAACCAAAGAAAAACTTATTAAAGATAAGATGATTGATATGAAGACTATAAAGGATGATGTTTACGGTTTTACGTATTTTTATGAAGCTTCAAAAAATTACTATGTTGGCATATATCATTTAGATCTATCTGAATTATGTATTAATCAAAGGGATAAAGAAAATAGCAAAATGTTATATGATACCTTGATGGCAATTGCTAAGGATGTAAGCAAGTCAGAGGAATTTATTTATAATTTTGCTTATGCAGGAAAAAATGATATTCGTACTAACTTTCCTGTAATGTACGATGAAATGACAAATTGTGAAAAAATGATATATAATAACTTTTTGTATTCTGTGTGTGGAATCGTGCGAGATGATTTTGAGGATTTGGAAGAAGAATTATATATAGTATATAGAAATCAATCCAAACTATCGGATGAGCTTATTCAAATATTATCAGACAGTAAGCCATCAATAGCCGATAACACTAGAATTCTATGGGCTGGAGGAGAGAGTTACTCTATACGTTTTAGAAATCTTAATGCTGGTTCAACAGTTACATATAAGAGTAGTAATTCGAAGATAGCAACCGTAAGTAAGGACGGTACTGTAAAGCCCATAGCTAAAGGAACAGCTCAGATAACAGCTACTATAAAGCAAGGAGGAAAGAGCTATAGCTCAAAGATTAATATAGAGGTTCAACCACCACAGGTGGCTATTATAAATCGCATAATAGATTTAAATATTGGAGATAAAGTATCGTTTAAGGCTAATAGTAGTAAAAAAGTAAATAATTATGAATGGTCATCATCAGATTCCAAGCTTATGAAGATAGATAAAAAAACAGGAAAAGCTGATGCTTTAGCTACTGGAGATGTTACTATAACTGTAAAGAATACATCTAATAATACAAAGGACTCTATTACATTCAGGATATATGAAAGTGATCTTGATATTGCCAGATACTACGGAACTTTTGCAGATTTGGAGAGTGTTCCCCTAGTAGGGAATTATCATTATGAATGGGTTGTCAAAATTGACGAAAAAGGAATTACATATGCTGACAGGTCCTTAAATAAGGTGTGGTCAAATCAAAATAATGTATATCCATTTACTGTTGTAAATGCGAGGTTTACTGGTACAGGAAGCAATGAAAAAAACATTGCTGAATTCACATTAAAGACTTCTGATGGAGAGTTTATCTTAGAATTTCTATTTTCTAAATATTTAAAAATTAATCTATCTCCTGTAGCAGAGTATAAATATCGATTGAATCGAATCTCAGAGGAAGAATTTAAAGAAAAAAATGCTAGTTTTAGAAAGGATTGGAAGCCTTATGATGAAAATGAACTAAAATTTTATGGTACCTGGTACAACAATTATAAGGTTAAATACCAAGGGGAGGAAATTTATGTATATGATACATTAAGCATCCAATTTAAAACAGATGGTGAAATGAACAATTATTTGGGAAAGAATTATTATCACAAGGAATTTCAAGATTCAATAACTTTCGATATGAAATTTGATGATAAATACGCAACCGTATACATATATCTGGAGGGTGAAAAGGACTGGAAATTCAAATTCAAATTCGAGCCTGATAGTAATGGATACTATTACGGAATGGCAAAGCTTATCGGTATAGACTCCGATGGAAATCCAGTTGAGTTCACGAGAGGCTTTGGTTGATAAAAGATTAATGCAAAGTAACACACCTCCATAATTTGAGAGCAGTAACAATATTCTAAACGGGAAAGGGTATCATTTGATTAATGGTACCTTTTTTCTGTATAAAAATATAGTTTATTTTCCGATTTATTATGAAAGCAATGTTGAAAAAGATTACATTCTATATTAAAATATAGTAAGTATTGATATTATTTTACAGAAGAATAGTTAGATTTGCGCTGGAGATAGGTGGGTGGATGATGAAGATTGCATTGGTTGATGATGAAGTCTTATACTTGAAGAAATTAAAAGAGCAAGTTTGTAGTGCACTAAACAAGCTTGGTATAGACTATGACATCCACTCCTTTCATTCCGGCAAGGAATTTTTAGATTCGGATAAAAGCTTTGACTTAATATATCTTGATATAGAAATGCCTATTATTGATGGTATCAATACTGCTAAGCTATACCGGGAAAGGCATAATAAGGGTTTAATCATTTTCCTAACCAACCATATGGAAATGATACAAAGCGGGTATCTTGTAAATGCATTTCGTTTTATCGAGAAGAACGGTAGAGACGATAAATTCAATGAGGCCTTACAAAGCGCTATAGTAACTATCTCTGATAGAAAGAAAGAGCTGATTACTACCATAGACGGGGCCGATATAGTATTAGAGCATGAGGATATTCTATATATTGAGGCTGCTGACAGAGGAATAAAAGTTGTAACCATATATGATATATTCTTCTCCAAGGAAAAGATTTCAGACATGAGGCGTAAGCTTGGTGGCTCCTGTTTTTATCAGTCACACAGAGCATTTATAGTCAACCTTAATCATATATTGCGATATGATAAAAGGGATATATATCTAAAAGGTGGCCACTGTGCTTTACTTAGTGTTAAGAAGACAAATGAATTCAAAGAGGTATATTATAATTGGAAATTCCAAAACTTATAAAGGTATGGTGAATCGAGGTGTATGTAAATGTGTGGTAGATATAATTTTACCGTTGAACAAAGCGATGAGCTTAGAGAAATCATAGAGAAGTTAAATGCCAAGATACATGGAAAGGAATATAAAAGCGGAGAGATATTTCCTACTAATCAAGTACCGCTACTAGTCGGAGAGGATAATCAGCCATCCCCTGTGCTTAGTATCTGGGGATTTCCTAAGTTTGATAATAAGGGCGTAATTATAAATGCCAGGTCTGAGACAGTCTTCGAGAAAAGAACCTTTAGGGATAGCGTCATAAATCGTAGATGTATTATTCCATCCTCAGGCTTCTATGAATGGGACAGCGAGAAAAGAAAAATTATGTTCAGGTTAGATGGCACTAATGCGCTCTATATGGCAGGACTATATAATTATTATCAGGATGAGCTAAGATTTGTCATCCTTACCACATCAGCTAACGAATCAATAAACGATGTTCACCATCGTATGCCACTGGTTATTCCCAAGAATGAGATAGACAGATGGATTTTTGATGATAAGGTTACCATGGATATCCTTCATAGGGTACCGCCAAATCTAGTCAGAGAAGTTGTGTAGGTGGTGCCTGGCACCGTTTAACTTTCATGCTGGATTATGGCACTTTCATACATTCGAATTGAATACACATAACAAGATTGGTAATATATATGTGATTTATGTGTATTAATGAAAATAAATGGAGGTTAACCATGAATAAGAGATTGTTGTATGTTTTTTTGATTAGTGCTCTTATTTCTATCTTTTTGCCTGGAATAGTTACT
>JAAYJU010000038.1 GCA_012522735.1 Clostridiales bacterium
CAAAGGACAGAGCATGGGGGTTTAATCATTGGCAGGGAAGGCGAAAAGATTGTTAACAGCCATAAATTTCTGACAGTGTTTATTTCCTCTGATTATTTACTTGTAAAGGATGAGAACCGTACTATAGGTACTGTTGACAAGGTCTATCCTGTCGGAATTCGTTTTGCTTTGGCTGGACTAACCTGGGAGACTATTGATGTAAATGTGAAATCCAAGGTTATCTTCGTAAAGAGAGTACCAGGTATATCTCTAGTTGACTGGGATGTGGATTTTGTTAACGAGCTTCATACTGTACTAGTGCGAAAAATCAGAAGTGTTTTACTTTCGGATGATTCCTATCCCTATCTAAGTGAGCGCTGCAAGGAACGATTAGCAGAAATACAATATATTACCCGTAACAGCGGAATATTAGAAAACCTAGTGACACCGCTGTCGGATAAAAAATACGCTGTATTTCCCTGGGTGGGAACACGACAGCTGACGACTTTATCTTATGCCCTAAGACAGAGGAGAATTAAGAGTAAGCTACCTTGGCCAAGCTGTGTATATCTTGAGGTAATTTTTAATGGGACAAAGGAAGAACTGGAGAGTATTATAAAAGATATTATTAATTCTGAACTAGATTTGTACAGCCTACCCTTACCGGAGAAGGTACAGATTGATGGAAAATATAATGAATTTATTCCGCTAGAACTTCTCCGCAAGCAATTTATAGAGGATTATCTTGACTTCGAAGGCTTGAAAAATGACATTAATTTAAATAATACTTGATAATAGCATCCTATATGGTAGCGATAACCAAAATATATACAGAGGTGTTTTAGAATAGAGCACTTAGCAATTATTGGGTTAAAGCACTTTTATAATTTGCTTATATGGTATATAATGTATGTGTTTGAGCTGGGTTGAAGTAGAAATGATTTAACGGAGTGAATATATTGAATTATAGTGATAGCATAGTTAAAATTAAGGGAATAGGTGAAAAGACACAGAAGACCTTTGCTAGAATCGGCATAGAGACCGTACAGGATCTTTTGGAGCACTATCCAAGGGATTATGAGGAGTTTGGTATGCCTGAGCCCATCGCCCATATAAATGAGGGCAGTGTGGCTACTATTGAGGCCTATCTTGGTGTTACACCGAGACTTAAACGTGTGCGGCATTTACAGATACTGAACGCACAGGTAAGGGATAGCTCTGGTACTTTACTTCTTACTTGGTTTAATATGCCTTTTTTAAGAAATAAGCTCACTATGGGAACCTCTTATTTATTTAGAGGTAAGGTTGGTACAAGGAATGGTGCTCTTGTTATGGAGCAACCTAAAATATATAGTAAGGAAGATTATTTTAAATTATTAAATATACTCCAGCCAATTTATCCGCTAACTGCGGGTATTACCAATAACCTTATAGTAAAATCAATGCATCAGGTGCATAAAAATCTGGACTTTGCCAAGGATTATATTCCAAGAAAGATTAGTAAGGAATATTCCTTGATGGATAGAACAAAGGCTCTAAAGGAAATACATTTTCCTAAGGATAAAGACAGCATGAGAAGGGCTAGAGAACGACTGGCATTTGATGAGTTCTTCCTTTATTCCTTGGCCTTAAGAAGGATGAGAGATAGCAAGATTCTAAACCATACTGAGTATCCTATGAAGGAAGTGTGGGAATGTGAGAAGCTTATAGAAGGCTTGC
>JAAYJU010000237.1 GCA_012522735.1 Clostridiales bacterium
ATAAAGGGTGGGAAGAGCTTGTGAACAAAAGGGAGGTTGGCTCCAGATATGAGGATACTGCTTCTAGGTTTCTTAGAGAGCAAGGATATATTATTCTGGAAAAGAATTTTCGATGCAAAATAGGAGAAATTGATATTATTGGAAAATCTGAAGGCTATTTATGCTTTATTGAAGTAAAATATCGTTCAAGCAGTGAATATGGATTTCCCTCCGAGGCAGTAGACAATAGAAAAAGAAGAAAAATAGTTCACACAGCCTTAAGTTATATGAATTATCGAAAGTTTCCTCCAGACACACCATGTCGTTTTGATATAGTAGTAATATTAAATGATAAATATTCACTTATAAAGAATGCTTTTGAAGGTGTTTTGTAAAGAAAGGCTGAGAGTATGACATTAATAGACAGCAAGAATGCAAGATTGAACAAGACAGGTAAGGCACCATATATTGAATTTCCAATCTTATCAGAAATCCCCTTTATTATTCACGGATTTTCTACCAGGCTTGGTGGTGTCAGCACAGATATGTTTTCCTCCATGAATTTGGGATCGGGTTCATCTCCATATAAGGATGATCCTGCAAATATTCAGGAGAATTTTATTATAATAGCTGAAAGTATGGGAATTGACCCGTCTTCATTGGTTGTATCCGATCAGGTTCATAAGACAGATATACTCTTAGTAAATAATAAGGATAAGGGAAAAGGCTATACTATTCCTAGGGATTATAAAGAAATCGACGGTCTTATAACTAACACACCCGGTATAACCCTAGTAACAAAATACGCTGATTGTGTGCCCTTATATTTTGTTGATCCCATCAAGAGAGCAATCGGACTTTCACATGCCGGATGGAAAGGCACCGTAGGCAAAATAGGCTTTAAAACTGTAGAAGAGATGTCTAAGGAATTTGACAGTAATTCTAAGGAAATTATTGCTGTAATTGGGCCTTCTATCTGTATGGATTGCTACGAGGTAGGAGAGGACGTAGCTTACGAGATTAGGAATGCTTTTCCCTTTATTGAAGATAATAAGCAGCAAGACTATGACGAGGAAAGTCCTATTCTTATTGAAAATCATAGGGGTAGGTATCAATTAAATCTTTGGGAGGCTAATCGCAGAGTCTTATTAGAAGCAGGCTTATGTGCAGAGAATATTCATATCTCTAATGTCTGTACAGCTTGTAACAGCCAGCTTTTATTCTCTCACAGGAAAACAAACGGAAAAAGAGGCAGTCTAGCTGCTTTTCTTGCCCTTTCTGCCAACCAATAGGAATCTTTCAGAGCTATTAATAAGCTTTAGATTCGATTGTCCGGTAAACTTATTGAAGAATAATTGGAGATATATATGAATAATAAAGTACACATAATAAAGGAAATTGAAAGTGGAAGTATAGCAGATGAGCTTGGTTTAGCCCCTGGTGACCAGCTTATATCTATTAATGGCAATAGCATTAAGGACGTTCTTGACTATCATTATTTAATTAAGGATGAATCCCTTAATGTATTAATAAGAAAGACTGACAATGAAGAATGGGAGCTGGATATAGAGAAGGACTATGATGATGATTTGGGCATAATATTTGAAGATGGACTTATGGATTCCTATAACTCCTGTCGAAACAAATGTATATTTTGCTTCATAGACCAGATGCCTCCGAATATGAGAGATACCTTATATTTTAAGGATGACGATGCCAGATTGTCATTTTTACAGGGTAATTACATTACACTTACTAACTTAAGTGATGAGGAAGTAGACAGGATTATATTCTATAAGCTATCGCCTATAAATATATCTATCCATACAACCAATGAGGATCTTAGATGCAGGATGCTAAAAAATCGCTTTGCAGGAAGCTCTCTATCTAAGATGCAAAGGCTAAAGGATGCAGGAATAACCATGAACGGCCAGATAGTTCTTTGTAAGGGCTGGAACGATAAGGATGAGCTGGAGAAAACCATACATGATTTATCCGCTTTCCTTCCCCAGATGCAGAGTGTATCTATAGTACCTGTAGGTATTACGAAATTCAGAGACAAACTTACTCCACTTGAGCCATTCACTTGTGATGAAGCTAAGGAAGTTATTGATACTATCCATCGTTGGCAAAATATCTTTCTGACTCATTATAAGACAAGATTCATCTATGGAGGAGATGAATGGTATATAAATGCCGGACTTCCTATTCCTGACGAGGAAGATTATGAGGGATATCCTCAGATTGAGAATGGAGTTGGGATGCTAAGGTCATTTACGGATGAATTCTATACTTATTTTAATGAACTTCCAGGGGATGAGAGGACAAAGGTCTTATCCATAGCAACCGGGGTTCTTGCCTCACCCTATATAAGCAGGATGGTAAAAGATATAAGGGGTAAATACCCTAATATAAAGATTCATATTTATACTATAGAAAATGACTTCTTTGGGAAGAATATTACCGTTGCAGGACTAATAACAGGAGGGGATTTGACCAGCCAGTTAAAGAATAAGGCTCTTGGTGAAACCTTACTTTTGCCGGATGTTCTTCTTCGTCACGGAGAAAATATTCTACTAGATGACATCACCATAGAGGACATTGAAAGAACTTTACAAACAAGAATCTCTATTGTACAATCAGATGGAAAGTCTTTCATAGATACTATATTAGGTATATAGATGGACAATGAATTTTTACAAGAAATTAGGAGAAATTATGAGCAGAACAATAGTAGCCATTATCGGCAGACCTAATGTGGGAAAATCCACATTATTTAATGCTCTGGCAGGCGAGCGGATATCCATTGTTAATAATCACCCGGGAGTAACCAGAGATCGTATATACGCCGATGTAACATGGCTAAATACACAATTTACATTGATAGATACCGGAGGAATTGAGCCTGACAGCAAGGATGAGATGCTAACCTATATGCGCCAGCAGGCTGAAATAGCCATAGATACAGCTGATGTTATTATATTTTTAGTTGATGTGCGTCAAGGTCTTGTTGATGCTGATTCTAAGGTTGCAGATATGCTTAGACGAAGCAACAAGCCCATCGTATTGGTCGTAAACAAGGTCGACAATTTCGAAAAGCTTATGCCAGATGTATATGAATTCTATAACCTGGGAATCGGAGAGCCTCATCCTATTTCAGCATCATCAAAGCTAGGCTTTGGAGATATGCTTGATGAGGTTGTTAAGCATTTTGATTCTATATCTGAGGCTGACACAGAGGATGATAGGCCAAGAATAGCCATAGTCGGCAAGCCAAATGTAGGTAAATCCTCCATAGTAAACAAGCTAGTGGGAGAGAATCGTGTTATCGTATCAGATATAGCAGGAACCACCAGAGACGCTATAGATACACCAATCCGAAGAAATAATAAAGAATATGTACTTATAGACACAGCGGGCCTTAGAAGGAAGAGTAAGATAAAAGAAGATCTAGAACGTTTCAGCATAATACGTACAGTTGCGGCTGTAGAACGGGCGGATATAGTCGTTCTTGTAATTGATGCCAGCGAGGGTGTTACGGAGCAGGATGCTAAAATCGCAGGAATTGCCCATGATAGGGGTAAGGGTATAGTCATTGCCGTTAATAAATGGGATGTCATTGATAAGGATAATAATTCAGTTAAGGAATATACCAAGGATATCAAAAACACTCTATCCTTTATACCCTATGCAGAGATTATATTTATTTCAGCCGAGACAGGACAAAGACTGGGTAAGCTTTTTGATATTATCGAGGTGGTAATTCAGAACCAGAATCTAAGAGTTGCGACAGGTGTTCTTAATGAAATTATGGCTGAGGCTACAGCACTTCAACAACCACCCTCTGATAAGGGAAAGCACTTAAGACTATATTATATAACACAGGTGTCGGTAAAGCCTCCAACCTTTGTTATATTTGTAAATGATAAGAAGCTAATGCATTTTTCCTACACCAGATATATTGAAAATAAAATTCGTGAAGCCTTCGGATTTGCCGGGACTTCCTTAAAGTTCTTTATAAGAGAGCGAAAGGAGAGCTAATCAGTGGTTATCAATATAATTATCTGCATTTTATTCGGCTATATATTTGGATGCTTTTCTACTGGTTTTTTTATTGGAAAGATAAAGAAGGTTGATATTAGACAATACGGAAGTAAGAGCTCAGGCACTACCAATGCACTCAGAACACTGGGACCAAAGGCAGGAATACTAACTCTTCTTGGAGATATGCTTAAGGCAATTATAGCAATTGTATTAGTCAGATTTGTATTATTTTCAGATATAGAATATGTCAAGTTACTATCTCTTTATACCGGTCTCGGAGTAGTAATAGGTCATAACTATCCTGTATGGCTAAAATTTCAAGGCGGAAAGGGTATCGCTGCTACAGCCGGTGCAATAGTGGCTATTGATCCATGGATAATTCCATTTGGATTACCTATCTTTGTTATCTCAGTTGCTCTAACAAGATATGTATCTGTTGGTTCATTAATGCTGGCTATATTGTTTCCCACATGGATTGCTATCCGCAATCCAGGCCAATTACATATGCTAATAATAGCATTAGCTTATACTGCCTTAGCCTTTATTAAGCATCGTTCAAATATTAAGCGCTTATTTAATGGTACTGAAAATAAGCTGGGACAAAGAGTAAAAATAGATAACACAGGTCAATAAAAGAGGAGGTAAAACCTCCGTTACGAGTAGTGAAATATTTTAATTCATTAAGGAGGTAAAACCTCCGTTACGAGTAGTGAAATATTTTAATTCATTAAGGAGGTTTAGACATGAATAAAATCGGAATACTAGGTGCAGGAACATGGGGAACCGCAATAGGAATCCTACTTTCAGACAATGGACATGATGTTACCATGTGGTCAAAGATTGAAAAGGAAGCCAAAGACTTAGATGAATCAAGAGATAATATTAAAAATCTTCCTGGAGCAATACTTCCTGAGCAGGTTAAAATCACTCTTGACATTAAGGAAGCATGCAGGGACAAGGATATAATTGTTATGGCAGTAGCTTCACCCTATGTCCGTGTTACAGCCAAGGAAGCTGCTCCATATATAAAAGAAGGACAGATTATTGTTAATGTATCAAAGGGCCTAGAAAACGGAACACTTCTTACACTTGCAGACGTAATAAAGGATGAGATTCCTCAGGCCGAGGTGGCAGTCTTGTCAGGGCCAAGCCATGCCGAGGAGGTAAGCCGCAGAATTCCCACCACAATCGTGGTTGGTTCATCCTGCAAGAAAACCGCCCATTATATTCAAGATATATTTATGAATGAGGTATTCAGAGTATATACCAGTCCCGACACCATAGGCATCGAGCTGGGAGCCGCCCTAAAGAATGTTATAGCCCTAGCCGCAGGTGTAATAGACGGACTTGGGCTTGGAGATAATACAAAAGCAGCCCTTATGACCCGTGGCATGGCAGAAATATCTAGATTAGGTGTTGAAATGGGTGGATGTATGGAGACATTCTCAGGCTTATCGGGAATGGGAGACTTGTTCGTTACCTGCACCAGTAAGCATAGCCGTAATAGGAATGCCGGAGTATTAATCGGACAAGGCTATTCGATGGAAGAAGTCGCAAAGAAGGTAAATCAGGCAATAGAGGGTGTTAACACCGCAAAAGCCGCCCTTACTCTTGCCAGAAAATATAATGTAGAAATGCCTATAGTTGAACAGATTAATATGGTATTATTTGAAGGCAAATCCGCAAAGGATGCCGCTACTGACCTCTTAGTAAGGGACAAGCGTAGAGAATATAGCACCCTTGAATGGGATTAACAACTTCGTAATGGTGCCAGGCACCATTACGGAAATATTAAATCATGTAACAATTTTGTAATGGTGCCTGACACCATTAAATCTAGGCTGTGTCGATTTTTTTGACACAGCCTTTACTTTATAAAAACTCAGAGGTATAATATTCCAA
>JAAYJU010000238.1 GCA_012522735.1 Clostridiales bacterium
CAAAAATAATATCTAGAGGAGGTAAAACCTCCGTTATAAGCACTGAATCAAAAATAATATCTAGAGGAGGTTTAGGATGAAGCTTAATTACAAACGTACTTTTTTTGTAGGATTTGCTTTTTTATCAATTTGTGCATTTTGGGAGCTCTATGATGGGATAATTCCGAAAATGTTGGAAGGCACCTTTGGACTTGGTGAAACAGCAGTCGGTGGAATTATGGCCATAGACAATGTGCTTGCCTTATTCCTGCTACCATTATTGGGAGCATTTTCAGACAAGGTTAATACTCGTATAGGCAAGAGGATACCCTTCATTCTGGGAGGCACATTAATAGCATCTGTATTTATCCTTTTGTTGCCGGTAGCTGAGCATCGTGGAAACATAGTGTTGTTTATGATTGCTTTGGGTATTGTCTTGATTGCTATGGCATCCTATAGATCTCCTGCAGTCGCTTTGATGCCTGATGTTACACCAAAACCTTTGAGAAGTAAAGCCAATGCAGTAATAAATCTTATGGGAACATTGGGTGGTGCATATTCATTAGTTATGACCTTGTGGCTATATAAAGACGATGGTAGGATCAATCTTCCTGTATTTATAAGCGTAGTATTTATAATGCTTCTATCTGTCGTATTTCTTTTGATTACAATTAATGAGAATAAGCTTAAGGAAAAGGTCATGGAAGAAGAGAAGTCATTTAAGATAGAAGATGAGCCTATCGAAAAAGCTACTGCTTCCGATGAGAAGATGCCTAAGGATGTAAGACGTAGCTTTACATTTATCCTAGCATCAATATTCCTCTGGTTTTTTGCCTATAATGCTGTTAAGACTGCATTTTCAAGATATGCCGATAAGGTTTGGGGATACGGAGGAGGAACCTATACATTTCCTCTGATGGTTGCCCTGGGAGCGGCACTTGTAAGTTACATACCCATAGGTATTATATCGAGTAAAATAGGTAGAAAAAAGACTATTATTGGTGGAATTATATTAATTACCTTATCCTATCTAAGTGGCTTTTTGTTCACAGAGCCTTCACCGTTAATCAATGTTGTATTTGCCTGTACAGGAATAGGATGGGCTTCCATAAATGTTAATTCTTATCCCATGGTCGTTGAGATGTGCAAGAGTTCTGACACCGGTAAATATACTGGGTATTATTATACATTTTCCATGTCTGCACAGATAATTACTCCGATTGTATCCGGTTTTCTGCTGGAGAATGTAGGATACAGGACATTATTCCCTTATGCAGTTATATTTTCCCTTGCTTCACTATGTACCATGCTTTTTGTTAAGCATGGGGATTCTAAGCCGCCAAAAATTAGGAAACAAGAGGCAGAAAATATAGGGTAGGCATAATCCTTTACATCAGATATCGATAAATACTCAAGGAGAAACAATATGTTGTTGTCATTTTTCATATTATTTGCGATACTGATTCTTCTTTATCTGCTGGCTATCATGCCTAAGCTAAAGAAAAATCCTAACAGAATAAAGTTTGAAGGGTGGTATTATGCTCACCGGGGAATTCATGACAATAAGTCCCAGGCACCAGAAAATTCTTTAGAGGCATTTAGGCTTGCTGTAGAGGGTGGGTATGGAATTGAATTAGATGTGCAAATAACCAAGGATTTGGTGCCGGTGGTATTTCATGATTATAATTTGAAGCGTGCCTGTAAGATAGATAAGAAGGTATCTGAACTGAATTACGAGGAGCTGCTAAAATATAAATTATTTAAATCCCAGGAAAGTATACCTACCCTTAGGGAAGTACTTGAATGTATCGAAGGGAAGGTTCCGATTATAGTGGAGCTAAAGATACCCTGGAAACCTCATAATACCTGTATAGCTGCTTCAGAGGAGCTTAACGCTTATAATGGGCTCTATTGTATTGAATCCTTTAACCCATTTGGACTGGGCTGGTATAAGAGGAAGTATCCGGATATATTAAGGGGACAGCTATCCACAGACTTTGTTAAGGAAAAGATAGAAGGTAGCAGGATGCAGTATTTTATATTAAAGCATCTACTGTTTAACTTCCATACAAAGCCGGACTTTATTGCCTATCAACATAAATATAAGAAGGAGCTTTCATTTATAATCTGCAGAAAACTATATAAGGCATGGTCGATTGCTTGGACTATAAAATCCCAGGATGAGCTTAATGATAGCAAAGACTATTATGATACATTTATTTTTGAGAGCTTTGTGCCTAATAAATAGACATAAGCAATATTGTAAAATCACTTATATAAAGGCTAGATATATGCATAAGATATGGCAAATATTTAGTCTTTTAGTATATTCTATTATTAAGTGGATATTATCTGATAGAGGGGATTTATGAATCTACCCCTGTCTCTGATATTAGAGAAATGGGAGGCTTTCAATGATTAAAATCTTTTTGGTTTGGTTAAGCGGGGGCATATGGTGCCTTTCTAACATGCTACTTCGTCCAAAAAAGCTTTCATGTGACAGAATATACCAAATAGAGGTGAAAAAGGGAAGGTTCGATGAGGTGGCATATAAGAGGACAAAGAAAAAGCTCTTTATGATTTCATCCGACTATGGCTATGATTTATCCTGTGAGATATTGGAGCCAGAAGAGTCATTCGCTACCAGGTGGGATGCTATCATTCCTCAAACACCGATAGCCATTTTGTGCCATGGATTTTCCCAGGGAAAATATAGGTCCTTAATATATGCAGAAATGTTTTTAAAGCTCGGTTTTAAGGTGCTGATTTATGATCACAGAAACCATGGCTTAAGCGGAAAAGCCTTTACCTCTATGGGTTATTATGAGAAATACGATCTAAAAAAGCTAGTGGATTGGTGCTATGATACCTATGGTCCCAAATGTAAAATCGTTACTCATGGGGAATCTATGGGAGCATCTACCACATTGCTTCATCTAGGAATAGATAAAAGGGTTGTATGTACTATAGCTGATTGCGCATATTCCGATTTAAAGGAATTACTAAAGCATCAGGCTAAGCATTTTTATCATATACCTACTCTTTTGATTCCCTTAGAAAACCTTATAACATACTTAAGGGCAGGGTTCTGGTACGAGCAGGTATCTCCAATCAGTGTTGTAAAAATAGTAGACACTCCAATTTTATTCATACACGGAAAGAGAGACAAATATGTTCCCACGGAAATGTCTAGGAGAATGTATAAAGCTAAAAAAGATAAGAAAGCATTATATCTTGTGGCCGGAGCTACTCATGCACAGTCATGTGTGGTGAATAAGAAGGGATACGAGAAAAGGGTAAAAACATTTATTGAAAAACATATGAATAATCATATCAATAATATATAAGTGAAAGTTGAGTGAGTTCTATATGACAAAACAACGACAGCCAATAAATTGACTGTCTTATGTTAACAAAAATATAGGGTGTATGCTACCTTCAGGTAGATACACCCTAATATTATGTATCATATTATTTCAGTAAAAAGTCTTAGTCTTCTTTCTTCTTAAGAACAACAGCACCAGTTCCAAGAACAGCAGCGCCTAAGCCTAAGAATAAAGCAGTGGAAACTACACCAGTCTTAGGAGCAGCTTCACCACCAGCAGCAGCAGATGCTTCGCCATGGGATAATACAACAGCGCCATCAGCGTCTTTGAAGTCAAGTCTCTTAACAGCTAAAGGTCCTTCGGACTTATCTTTAAGATTAACTACAACTTCTGCATAACCAGCACCAGTACCATCACAAGGCATATTGAGGGTCATTTCGCCATCAACTTCTTGATCAGCAAATGTCAACGGAACCCATCCACCTGTGTAGTTGTAAATTAACTCAGCGTTAAATGTAGCCTTACCGGAAATAACTACGTCTACAGACTTAATAGAATCACGAACTGCTTCGTCACTATTAATAGGGGGTGTTGCTGTACCACCATAGAATACGATCCAAACATCGTTATTGGTTGCAGCATTTGCATCGTTAGGATAGTTAAAAGGTAGTTCATTGGTTCCTGCAAGAGCAGTACCTACTGTCATTGACAGTAATAAAACTATAGCAATAAATCCAGCTAAAACTTTGTTTCTTAATTTCATTGTTACTCCTCCTTATTTTGATAGATGTGGTAAATACATGTTTATTCTAACAAATATTATGATTTTTGTATATCAACATTTAGGATAAGTTTGGTAAGGTTTTTTTGTGAATGTTGCACAATTTGAGTTAATTATTGTATTTCATTGCGGGTCTTTGACAGTTGAATAAACAAAAAACCTCTGAAAGCCTTGATATGGCTTTATTTTTTTGTCAAATATTACATTTATGTATTGCACAATGTTACACAATGTGTTATAATTAGGGTATTAAGG
>JAAYJU010000039.1 GCA_012522735.1 Clostridiales bacterium
ATATCTCCGTTAACAATCCAATGGCTAAGCTCCTTACCCGCAGGAACTATGGCTGTAATGACAGTATCATAGTCCGGATAATACCTGCCATTAAATTCAGAATAAGCTTCAACATTATTAATTCGTACACCTGTACCGACAGCTGGCTTCACATTAAGATCATAAATCTCTCCTAGCTCAAAAAATATACGATGCTTTCCCATAACAGAACTTACTCTATTAGCACCCCACTCTTTAATATCCTCCATTCGTCCTGGTAGCTGATCCGGACGTGCCCAGTCAGCCATGAGGTTCCTGCCGTACATTCGTAGCTGTTCATTCATTCGTGCCGCATTCATCTCATCCACAACCTTATTCAGATTATCTGGAGATAAGGCACCGTTAATAAAGTCTAAGGTTCTTTTTACGAAGTATTCCTTACAATCTTCTCTATTTAAGAGCTGACTAAATAGAGGGGCCTCTCTACTAACATTACCTGATTTACTTACATATTTTTGTAGATTGTCTGTCCAGGGATCCGTACCATATATACCAAATGTAAAATCAATGTCATGAAGCATATATCTCCATTTACCATCAAAGGGGGCTTCTCCATATTCCTCCCCCTCGGCAGCATAATAGCGATAAGTCCTATAATTATTATGAGGCCAATCCTCATTTAAGAGATAAATCTGATAGGCGTAATATTCTAGGTAATTTTCTACATCAATCACTTCTCTTAGCTTATTATATATCGCATCATCTGTCAGATCCTTATATGTATATGAATAAGCCTCCTCATAATCACTTATCGCATAACTATTAGAACCATCCTCCTCGGCACTCTTAAATGTTTCTCCACCTTCCAGTATCTCAAAGTGTCCCTGATATTCACCATAATGCTCTTCAAAATATTCGTCCTCATATACCTCATGGAGCCATAAATGACCATGATAATCTCCATTAATAAACAGGGCTGAAGAACGCACTGCCTGATAATCCATAAAGCCTGCTTGAGCGGCTAAGGTCTGAAAGAGCTCATCTCGTATAAAGCCATGGGCATTATCATTACCGGCGTTTCTAAGCACCAGCCTTTTAAAATTTCTTATAATGGTTCCGTCTCCATTTGCCGACCTTTTATTAGGGAAAAATTCATATCGAAACTTATTATTAACTTCATCATAAGCTTTTCTAGCAAATAATTTAACGGATTTTTGAAGATTAGCCCTAGACCAGCCACCATATGCACGAAGTCCTGCAGCCTGGCTTATAACCTTAGTTCCATCAGGCTCAAAAACCTCCAAATATATCTCTCTTTCACTTTCTCTACCACGCATATTGTAGTTGGCAGGGTCTGGGGGCTCAATCCACTTACCCGGGTTATTCCTAATAAAATCATCCCTGAGCTTTCCTTCAATAAAAATACCATATTCATAATCATATAAGTTATAGGGATCGGTTGTTACCGAAAACACCAAGGTATCAAAACGGCTATCAACACTCTTTCCCACAAAATAAGTATGTACTATGGTCTCAGTCTCAGTTCCATCCTCATAAAATCCTTTAGCTTTAATTGAGTAAACCGTAGTTTCTGATTTTGAAATTAATTCAATACCATCCTGATAGAATTCTTTACTTCCATCGGGATCAGTGCCATCGAGAGTAAAATAGATATCGCAAGGTTTATCACTTTCAATTTCAAGATATACTGTATCCTTATAAAAATGGTCCTGCTGCACAAACCTAATCCCATAAGTATTAGTCTCTTCACTATCTGACTGCTCCCCATCATCTGATGACTCATCATTATCGTAGGACTCTTCGATTCCGGTTTCGGATGTCTCTCTATCTATATCAATAATATCTTCAGTTTCCTCTAAAGAAACATCCACTTTATTCCCACAGGCACTAAGAAACAGTATTCCCGTAATAATTATAAACATCAAAATAAACCTAGTTTGCTTTTTGAGCACAAAAATCCCCCTTCTCCAGTCCATCATATAAATAATATCATACCATGTTATTTAATAAATTAAAACAAGATAGTCTGAAATTTTAGGGGGAATTTATAATCTACTTATAATCTTTTTAACTTTTCTCTTTCTGCTTATTACTTCTATTAGTCGTTTCAGGCTTATTACTGTTGTCATATTTAGTATTTAGCTTCTTATCCTTTTCTTTTCTGTATCTTTGATTTGATTGCTTACTCATATAATCCCATCCTTATATTTGATAAGATTATTATCCCTTAGCAATAATTTAATATACTAGGTCGATATCACGATCAAATCAACTTCCATAATTTATTATTTATAATTTTACAAATATAGGCTTATGTCCTATAGAAGGAATAAGCTTATTTAGCAGGTCCTCGGTTCTTAACTTGATACTGGAAGTATTGATACAGGGATGACAAGCAAGATATGGCTCCTTTAATAAGTCCTCGTCTATAATTAATTGAACCTGATTCTCCACATCATTCATAAGCCCCATAACAGTTACCGAGCCTGGGGTAATATCCATAAGACCTTCCATATCCTCAGAGGATCCAAAGGAAAGTCTTGCGCTGTCAATCTGCTTAGATAAGTCCTTGGTTTTAAACTTCTTTTCCCCGGGCATCAATAAGAGATAGAATTTAGTCTTCTGGGCATTACATAAGAATAGATTCTTACACATAGATAGCTCAAATGCAGCGTCTACATCTATGCATGCTTCCATAGTCTCTAAGGCCTCGTGGTCGACACGATGATATTCGATGCCAAGGCTATCCAATAGATCATAGACCCGAAGCTCTTTATCAAGTCGTCTCGTAGAATCCTCAGGTCTTCCAAAATGTACAGTATATTCCATCATCTATCCTCCTTAAGTAAATTCCGCTTTGTGTCTTATAGCTAGTTATCTTATATGGTATGCTTGCAAATTTACCTGCTATTTATTAATTTATAAATAGAATTCTCTCTGGTTAGAATATTCTCACCAACCATTTCCCTTCTTAGAGTACAAAAATCATCATGAAAGTCTGCAATTATTATATTAACCTGTCGTTCCGTATACTCCTTGTTAGGCTGAAATGCCTTGGCTATTTCCTCTAGAATAATCAGCCTTTTCTTTCTCTGAGCAGGGATATTCTTGAGCTTACCATATTCAAAGAAATTATCAATAACCTTCTTTCTATAATTATCCTCTCTTTGCTTCTGAAGGTCGGCTTCAGAAGACTCCTCCTTAATAATATCAAGGATAGAGGACTTAAAGATATCTTCATTGATACTGTAAATATTATAATATTGTTCCTTTCTGGATGTGACAGCACCAGCATCCTCAAGCTTCTTTAGATGAAATGAAATAGTCGAGGGTGCTAAATCCAGTCTTTGTGCCAGTAGCTCTACATACATATCCTCATGGATTAAGGTCTTAAGAATCTGAAGTCTGGACTTATCTGAAAGGCATTTAAATAATTTAATTGTTTTGTCTTCAGTCATCTCAATGCCTCCCATGCTCTTCAAACATCTCTATGAATCTATCCTTAAGTCCCTTAGCTACCGACATCTTATGCTCCTCAATAACCTGCTTGGTAGTATCACCATGCTCAATAGCTTTATCTAAGGACATCTTCCAGTTGGTAGGGATTGTGTCAAAACGTAGCAAAAATCCGCCATATATGTTAATATCCGCCTTCTCGCCTATGTTCTTTCCCTCAAGCTGTTTAATATCACTTAAAAACAAGGTTCTAAATATTTCATAGATATTAACCTTAATCTTCTCCAGGTCTGACTCATCCTTACGGTCGTCTATCTTATGCTGTTCGCTTATACTATTATGCTCTGCTATCTTTTCATCAATGTAATTTATGTATTTTTCTTCTATCTCCCTCATGCATAATCCCTTCTTTCAATAATTAGTAATATACGATTTAAACTACAGGTTTACTATACCATTGAAATTGGCTGGCGTCAATCCATTTTTATGTCTATCTAATTAATAAGGCTCTTTTGATTTTCTCTGAAATGGGTAGATGCGCTTTAACATACCTTGTAAACAAATAGCATATCACTTAATTATTATGTTAATATTTTAGTGTTTTCTTGATATGTAACTTTTAGAAGAATAAAAAAGCACTGACTTTGTAGTAAAATCAATGCTTTTAACTGCAGTCGGCGGGACTTGAACCCGCACCCAGTTAGCCCGGACTAGATCCTTAGTCTAGCGCGTATGCCAATTCCGCCACGGCTGCAAAAACCCTATTAAATCAGGCAATCTAATTATATATGCGCTAGATATTCTGCTGATTTCTTCGCTAGATGTTGTCTAGCGCACGAATTATATTATAGCAATATTTATAATAAAAAGCAATATAAACTTTATGGAAATATATATTGACCAAATATATATTTGAAATATCTTTTACTATAATTTGTACTCTACTAGTCTTTCAGTTATCAATAAAATATATATGATAAATTATAAATTCTAAGCTGGTATGACATTTTATGTCATACCAGCCGTTTTATAATATAGATATATAATTTAATATTCCACTCCATGTACTTATCAAGCCATCATACAGGGCGGGTCATCCGGTGTTTCTATGGTAGAATCGACGAAGGGCAGCATCTCGAAAATTTTAGTAAATATAAAATCATAGAATGCTTTGCCAAGCTTCAAGGGCTCTACTGCAATCTTCACAGTATTCTCAGGATTTACGCTATCCTCATAAAGGGTAATTACTATCTCATTTGCGCCTGCTAGATGCTCTGCACCCTCTTGGGCTACCGTATACAGTTTCGCTGATGCAAGAACCGTTATTTCCTCGATATGCTTCTTGAGTATATCAAAGTCCCATTTCCCTCCATTATTAAAGAATTCTGCAGGAAACTGGCTCTTGATGAACTCATCGGCATAACCTCCAAAAATCTTAGTAGTTGCCGGGTTTTCCGCAAGCTGCTCCAGCTTTGAACCAATTATTATCTTAAAGGTCTGTACCGTAAGATCACCAAAGGCCGAAGTAATCGCTCCGTATATTCCAACAGATGAACCGTCGTCATTTTTATCATTAAAATAATGATTCGCTGTCTTAATAACTAGATACACTGCAAGAATACTGCCGACCTTTTTGAGTGATTTCGCATCCTCACTGAGATTAGTAAGGGTGTTTTCCAGCATGGAGAGACCTGTTTGCTGGAGCTTTTCTAAATCAATGTAAGCGCTGGGCGAAGAAGCTCCGCTCACATAATCTGAAAGCCATATTCCCATGTGCTCCACCAGTAAATCCTTCGCTGGCATTACAACCGCCTCCACAAAAGGAGCGTAGCTGTAGCTGAGCTTTGAGATGATGACCGAGATTGCCTGGTCTCCAATCCATTTGTACCATTCAAGTCCCCAGCAAACCCAATCAAGCATTTCTGCGTTCAGTAGATGCATATTGGCCTTATATACTTCAGTCTGTGAGGCGTATACTAAGGATTTTGAAAGTAGCCGGACATCTGTGGCCGACATTTTCGGCAAATCATTCTTAAACTCCCTAATTAGCCTAGCGCGATCCTCTTCGTCTACATATTTTCTGATACGCTTTATAAGCAGCTTAATTTCCTCACTCTTTTCTGCCATTGGAAGTAGCTTGTCACCCAGTAGCCTCAGAGGAATATCAAGTGTGTATGTTTGATTCTCATATTCACAGGAAACAGGAAGTGCTACATCATAATCAAGCCTGTCATCCTGCGGTAGCTGACGCCCTGGACATATTTTGAAAATACCAGTGCTTTTTCCTTCCGAAGAATCGATTTCATATGGGAAGGCCTTTAGAAGATTCTGTAGCTTATCTATCTGGGAAATCATCTGCCCAAACTGGTAGTTTATCTGGTCATGGTCCACAAGCATCGCTCTATTTTTACCGTTATCATCTGTTTTAGATACTGCCAGCACCAGCTGGAAATCGGTCTTCTCAATCTCAGCTTCATCCTCACCCTGCTCTGATAAAAGGCTGCAGGCCACATGCAGTCGGCCGTTTTCGTCAATCGGACAGCCAGTAAAAGGTCTAAGGGATATACCTCCCGGTAGCATATTGACGATAAAGCTATCATGGGCACTCTCTTTTTCATTTTCTCCATAGACAGTTATCATAAAAATCTGCTGGGGCTGTAGCTTGTTCTCTTCCTTTTGGCTTGTATTTTGCAGGTGAATAACATAATGGGTATCATCCACCTTCTCCTCCTTAATCGTAAACGGCTGGTCACCGGGTAGCTCCAGCCTGATTTTCTCGGGCGGGATAGTAAAATCCATAAGCTCTATAGGAATCTCATAGTTACCATTATCACCATATAGCATGTATACAGTGGGTGTTAGCTCTTTGCCCCGCATAGGGAAATGTATATATGCATCCCCCACAAGACGGAAGGTAACATTGTTCTGAAATGAGCCGCCCTCACCGCTAAAGCGGATGCTAAGCACTCCGCTTTCAGGATTCTGTGCACCGCTTAGGGCCCCGGCTGATACCAGCGCTCCCATATAATTAGCTGTCATGGCTGTGTCCTCGACCTTTAGATTTTGGTCAGAGACCATCTCTAAGGAAGCGGTTAGGTCGGGTCGATCAATCTCCTCCCCTTCGGCTGTGATTTCTACGATACGGCCATAGACCGTAACCGCCGGTGCATTATACCTTATGGCGTCTCCAAAATCCTTCCTTAAGCACATCTTATAGCGACTTTTCCTGCGATGCTCCTCTTCTTTGCTATTACCGCTTCCCGCTCCAGCTCCGGCGCCCAGAATAGCAGCACCACCGCCTATAATTGCTATGGCTAGAGCCTCCGGAATCGAGATAGACCTTTCACCGGACCTCTCATCAGCCTTTGTATCGACACTTTCATGACTATCTGGTTTGAAGCCCTTAGCTCTAACGTCCATAGTTTTTTTCGTATCAAAGGAAATCGACTTATCATAATGATTAAAGCTCTCTCTAAAATCACTTTCCGCCTCGGCATACAATTCTTTCACTCTGGCTTGTAAAAAAGTCTGTTGAGCCACGTCTCCATATACAGATGCGTCGTAGCTATAGTTAAGCTCCAGCGCTACATAGCATTTGCCGATTTTATCATATTTTTCTCTAACTGTCAGATTCTCATCTTCAATTGTTATATCAGAAAACCATGCAGGAAGCATCTCCAAATCAGTCACATATATAAATATACTTCCATTGCTAGACATGGAGTAATATGTACTGCCATTTTCTTCGATAGTTTCTCTTTCGGAATATGCCTTTGTAATAACCGCTGGATAGCCGGCATAGGTAATCTCTTCTGCTGTAAAATCTGTATGCATCTCAGCATTGTTTCTTATATCGTGGGGTAGCATATAGGTCATGTATTGTTCGGGACTAGCCAGGGTATTACTAGATAGTTCCTGTGTTCTAGGGGTATAAATATATGAATCTTTATTATATGAATACTCTTCATCAATAAAAGATTCTTTCTCACTCCTTCGGGTTGCCTTAAGGGTGGGAAGATTTGTCACAGTTGCTTCATATATATCCTGTTGAAGCAGCTCTGCCTCAGAAAAGCTTTTATCAGACCATATCTGTACTCCGTATCTACATGTGGCCACACCCTCATCTTCGTTGGGTACTTTAAATTTACTAGAACCTCGTTCTAGTTCCTCGCCATTGTACTCATAAGCAGTAAAATATCCTAAATCCGGATCGTCATAGGGGTAGCCTTTTTCAGCTGCCAACACCGGAAAGGAAAATGAAACTATAAAGGAAAGCAATAACCCAAAAACTGAGGCTAAAAATTTATTGTTATATTTCATAGCGCTGCCTCCTTTTTGTTATTATTTAGTATCATCAGAATAATCCCGATAATTATAAAGGCCACTCCTACTATGTATCCGTTATATCCTCCAGGTATCAAGGATACCAATATAAATAGTACAAAGCCTGTTGCCCATCCACTCATTATAGAGGAAATTCCCCTATTACCGGCTTTTGGTATTAAGGAGGATATCAGCCTTCGTAAAAAGCCATTACCAGTAAGTGCCTTAGCAGAGAGCACAAATCCTGCAATACAGACCATGGTATTTTGAAGGCTAGAGGTAACCATCATGTTGCTTACTATCAGCCCGGCCCCTGCACCCATAAGCAGAAAACCGTAGGTTTTGATACCACCCTTTAGCGAGGTGGCCAGCTGCCTAATTCCACCCTTTACACTCCTTAGCATATGCTTATCTGTGATAAGCTGAGCCATCATGGCTACTACCAACCCCTTTCCTAGCGAGCCACCAATAATGCTTCCACCGGCGGCGCTCAGCCATGAAAGCAGTCTTAGGGGCAGAGGGGAAATACCCAGTGCAGCCAATACATTCAAAAGCAGCCAGACGACTGATATTACTATGACCAGTATCAGTAGCTTCTTATTACCAATCGTTCGCTTGAAGCCCTTTATCAGACTACTGAAGCCAATTTTAAGAACAGATAATAGCTTTTCCCCTCCAAATTCCCCCATATCAGGGACAAGCTCCATTGGTAGCGTAAGCTCACCAGCTACCTTAAATGATGAGTTTTCTTCTTGTAAATAATTTTTTAGCTTACCCATAACATTCTCTCCTCATATAATATTTTTAAGTCTGAATTCAACAGTTATTTCAATCCTAAA
>JAAYJU010000239.1 GCA_012522735.1 Clostridiales bacterium
GCTACTACACCTCCCAATAAAACGCCGATTAGAACATTCCTAGAATTGCTTGGACTTGTCTTGCTAGAGGGTGCTACAGGCTCTGAGGGTAGATATATATTGCTCTTTGTAATTCTTACAATATTATCAGTAAGCTTGGCAAACTCTCCGGTTTCATAATAGCTTGCAATCTCAGCTTGCTTAAGCTCCAGCTCCTTAAGATACTGATTATACTGGTTTATAGTGTTCTCAGTAGAATTTATAGCTTGTTTGATTTCAATAATACCCAGCTCTAGTTCAGTATAATTGGGGTTAATGATATTTCCCATAACAATAAAGTCTCTTGTATTATCAGAAGAGATTATTTCATCCATCACTTCTCTTTGATTAATTGTCTTGGGAGTGTTATCTAAGAGCTCGAGACTCTTTTCTAAAAGCTGCTTATCGGAATCTAAGCTATCCTGCAGAGTATTTATCTGAACATTATAATAATTAGAAAAATATGTGCTTGCGCCTTCAGCTACCATGACATCTATAAACTCAATATAATTCCTATAAAGGACCTCTGCCAGCTTCCTTGCATCCTCGGGATTATCAGAAGCTATATTTATATTAAAGCTGTTTTGAACAGCATTCCTACTATCTGTCTGAAGAATCGTAATTCTTCCCCTTAAGGCTTCTATTGAAACCTCCTCAGGATTATAGCCCATATCAAGAATAGTATTACGTAATATATCACTAGAGGTAATCAGATTGATATATTGCTCATTGGTAGATATTGGGTAAGGGTCAAATCATTCGCTACCAGTTAATTTAAGCGCCACTTTAGTTGTGACGCTTACTGTGGCAATCAGCTGGAAGTGATTTTGACCACGGCATTAATGGCTCCAGCATTGATTGATCTATATTTCCATCTTTATCGATAAGCTTTGGTAGCTCTGTGAGAAGGTGGCTGATGTAGTAATACACATTGAGATTGTTTGCTCTAGCTGTTTCTGTGATGCTATATATTATGGCACTAGCTTGGGCACCTCTAACTGTATTTATTGTCATCCAATTTTTCCGACCGATTGTAAAATTTCTTAGAGCCCTCTCGCAAGCCGAATTGTCGATAGGAACTTCTCCATCATTAAGAAATACTTTGAGGTACTCTTCTTGGTTTATACTGTATTTAAGTCCAGAAGCTGTTTTTCCTTTCGGAATCACTGTTGTATCAGATAGACGTTCCTTAACCCACGCAAAGTATTCCTCGACCAATGGCTTGATTGAGGTTTGTCGTTCCCTTAAGCGTTCCTGTGGAGACAGCCCCTTTAGGCTTCCCTCCAGATCATAGATGGCACCGATTCTCACCAGAGCTTGATACGCTATGGATCCACGTATCAATTCCTCATTGCCTTTGTCCATAGCCTTAATAACATCCGCATAACTTCTACGGGCATGTGCAAAGCAGTTGGCATTTGTGAGGCCTTCTAGCTCACGAGCAATCTTGTGGTACTGCTCGAGGCCATCAGTAACCAGAACCCCATGGAAATCTTTGTAGTATTCCTTGGGATGGTTACTGTGACGTGTCTTTTGATACTCGTACACAATGATCTTTGGACCCGGGCTTAACTCTCCAGTTACATGTACCCACATATAACTTTTACTACCTGCAGGTCTACCATCATGAATTACGTCAACAGTGGTTTCGTCAGATTGATTGACATGTGCTTTTAAAGAGGTTGATTTCATTAGCTCATATACCGGTGCGAAATACCTCTCAGCAGCAGTAACAGTCCAGTTAGACATTGTCTGTTTAGACAGGTTCAATCCGTTTGTTTGGAAATCACGGGCGATACGGTCAAGTGGATTACCGTTTACATATTTGGCGTTAATGATAGCAGCCTCCAATGAAGGTGTTGCAATACTTCCCCTGAATAGGGTATTTGGATGATCCCCGCGAAGAAACTCATCCTGATGCATACCATCTGTTCCAACATACACCTTGATTACATGCTTTTCAGCAATCCATTTGGCAGGTTCAAAACGTAATTGCCAGTATATTTCGTCCGGCATACTTCTCCAGTTACCCTTACCAAAGGTACCAAGTAGCTTTTCCTCTGGTACATCATGAGGAAATTCTTCCTGAGGGAAGTCCTTCAAATCTTCTTCACGTTGACCTTTTTTCTTATTTTTACGAGGCTTCTTTTTAGCTTCGATAATAGTCTCTTCAATTGTTGGCTCTGGCGTGTTTACATCGTAGCAAGCCTCAGCCTCATTGAAGAAGCACATCTGGCCTGCGAGAGCCTCTAGCTTTTCGGTATGACGTCCGAAGCGCTGCTGATTTGCAAGACGAACCTGTTCTATAAGGTTCTCATAATCCTGCTCAAGCTTGTCCAGGCGATCCTGCATCTGATAGATTATATCATCCTTTGCTTTAGTGCCCATTATATTTAGTTCCTCGGGAGTGAACTTCTTACACATGTTTTATCGCCTTTCTGTATTGTACTTATTATAACAGAAACGCTGATAAATAGCTACTTTCACAGCTTCCAGGTACCGTCATTTTGCCATTATTCTAGAGCCCATCATACACTATCTGGGGGGATAGAAATATAGAGTTTTCAAGGTTCAAAAAGCATGTGCAAAAGCTATATCCAGACTCTGAATGGCTTCTGTAACGACTGATAAAGCTGTCAACCTAGATGCTTTTATAATCAAAAATAGGCAAATATTTTCTCTGTTTTGCACAAATATTAGTAGATCTTTGATGGAGTTACATCCTTTATTTTAGGATCCAATGGATTCAAACCAAGCATCAGATAATGGAACTGATCCTCTGTAAGCTCGGCCGCTTCTTCAGTTGTACGAGGCCAAGACAGCGACCCACTTTCGAATCTTTTGTATAAAAGCAAAAATCCGCAACCCATCCATAGTAATCCCTTCATACGATCGGATCGCCTTCCGCAAAAGAGGAACAGAGTTCCCTTTTCAAAGGGGTTTTGATTATATTTACTGCCTATTATCATCGAGAGACCATCAATGCCTTTCCTCAGATCTACTCTGCCACATGCGAGCACTACACGGCGTACCCCAGCAGCATCCTCAAGCATGCGACACCTCCCCAAGAATTCTTGATAGCAAGCTTTCAGATATATCATTAGATAAAGCAATTGTCATTGTTGAAGTCTTAATTATAGCAGTAGGGCTTATGTTTTCGGGTATGGTATCAGAAACCAGTTTTCTCGTTTCAGGTATGCGAGCCTCAGCAAATGAGACTTCATAATTATCCTGTACAGCAGGTATAACTGAAGAGCTTTTCATTTGCTCGTAAGCTTCTCTTCGGAATTTACGTTGCCAATAGTAATAAGCATTTGCATCAACTTGATTTTCAGCCATCCATTGTTTTGCATTCATACCATCTGGTCTGTTTTGGCACCTCAAAATTATATCCTTCCATCTGGAACTACGCACGGTGTGAGTTAATTGATCCATGTTAAGTGACCTCCTTTAAAAAACTGACTAGTTTTTTCAATTTTTTAAAGTATGTCACAAATTTCTAGTTTAGCCTAGGCGAATGATTTGACCTTTACGATATTGGTAGGGTATATTCACCATATTTGGTATAGTGGGTCACGGGCATATTCATAATTATATTAAGCTTGGCATGATACACCGGTGTAATAGCAAACACGCTAAATATACCGGTAACTAGCCCGGTTATAAGGGTTATCACTATAATCAGTACCTTCTGTCTCCAGAGAGCCATAAATATCTCCTGAAGACTTATCTCATCCTGCGTGTCATGCTGTGTGTAGTTAGGATTTGATCCCATATATACCTCATAAACTCTCTTTAAGCAGAATAATGTTTCGGACTAAGTATATCATCTGACTATTATTATGGCAATAAATTTAAATTTTAACACAGTTTCTATCGATATTGTTATTGTTACCTTCTTGCTGCCTCCATCAGTAGGAAAAAGGCTTGCCCCTCTGTAGCTATACCGGGATGATCGAAATGAGGCATTCCACATACATCACGAACAAAACCATATTCATCTATCTTCTTAAGAACAGCACTTCTTGCATTGTCAGCAAAGCTTATATATCTCTTGTCCAAATATCCGGCTTTTA
>JAAYJU010000240.1 GCA_012522735.1 Clostridiales bacterium
TATTACATAGGAGGTAATACCTCCGTTGTATGCTATATAAAAGATATTATTACATAGGAGGTATGCAAATGCGGTTAACTTTTTTAGGAGCTACTCACGAGGTGACTGGAAGCTGTTTTTTTCTGGAGGCATGTGGTAAGAATATCTTAATTGATTGTGGTATGGAGCAGGGCAGGGATTCATTTGAAAATCAGGAGCTACCTATATCTGCAGCTTCGGTTGACGCTGTAATACTAACTCATGCTCATATAGATCACTCGGGTAGATTACCTATGCTATATAGCAGGGGCTTTAGAGGTGAAATTCATGCTACCGGTGCAACTAGTGCTTTATGCGATATAATGCTACGAGACAGTGCTCATATCCAGATGTCAGAGGCCGAATGGAGAAACAGAAAGGGAAAGCGTGCGGGCGGTAAGGCTTATGTTCCCATATATGATATGGAGGATGCAATGGCGACTATCCGTATGTTTGTGTCCCATGAATATAGTGAGAAATTTGCGCTTTATGATGGTATAGAGGTGCGCTTTACAGATGTAGGTCATTTATTAGGTTCTGCCAGCATTGAGATATGGATAACCGAGGAAGGTATTAGAAAAAAGATTGTATTCTCGGGTGATATAGGTAATATCAATCAGCCGCTTATCAATGACCCGCAGTATATCAAGGAAGCCGATTATGTGGTAATGGAATCGACTTATGGAGATAGAAATCATGATGTGCCTCCGGATTATATCGGAGAATTGACAAAAATTATCCAAGAGACCTTTGACAGAGGCGGGAATCTTGTGATTCCGTCCTTTGCCATAGGAAGAACCCAGGTGCTTCTGTATTATATAAGGAAAATAAAAGAGGATAGGCTGATAAAAGGTCATAATAATTTTAAGGTCTATGTAGATAGCCCGCTGGCCATCGAGGCCACTCATATCTATGAGAAGAATATTTTTGGGTATTTTGATAAGGAATCCATGGAATTAATTAAGGCAGGGATAAACCCAATAAAATTCCCGGGATTGACAACTACTATAACTGCGGATGAATCAAAAGCGATTAATTATATAGATGATCCTAAGATAATAATCTCGGCAGCAGGTATGTGTGATGCGGGAAGGATAAGGCATCATCTTAAACATAATCTTTGGAGAGAGGATAGCACTATTCTCTTTGTAGGTCATCAATCCGTAGGTAGCTTAGGCAGGATTATATTAGATGGTGCACCAGAGGTTAAGCTATTTGGTGAGAACATTACAGTAAATGCCCATATTCGCCGCCTACATGGTGTCAGCGGTCATGCTGACAGAAACGGATTGCTCAAATGGTTGGGTGCTTATGAGAATAAGCCTGAAAGAGTATTTGTAGTTCATGGTGATGAACAGGTATGTAAAATGTTCACAGAGTATATAAAAGATGAGCTTGGTTATAATGCATATGCTCCTTATAGCGGAACTGTAGTAGATCTTCTTAGAAATGAAATAGTGGTGGAAGGAATACCTATACCTATTCAGAAGAAGGAAGACAGAGCTAAGGTATCATCAGTATTCGAAAGACTTGTAAATGCAGGAAAGAGGCTTGCGGTTGTTATTCAGCGTAATAAGGGCGGTGCTAATAAGGACCTTGCGAAATTCACAAATCAAATCAATGCGTTATGTGATAAATGGGATAGATGATTCTTGCAGATATCATTACGGTATGCTTTGTTTTAGCGAAGGGCTACTTATCAGGTAGCCCCTCATCTTTATTTACTAGTTGTCGGGGTCAGTATTAGATTTGGATAATGGATCGCCGGGTTTCTTGAATTGTTCCAACCTCATCTCACAGACCATGTCATTGACCTTGTTATACATCTTCTGAGTTCCTTCGGATGAGGAGTTGTAGCTAAATGCCATGGAAGGATTTATTCCCAGCTTATTACTTTCTGCTGCTACATCGATATTGGCACCCATAAATATGAATTCCCAGTTACATGCTTCCTTTTGCCTTGAGATCATCTGCTTTACCTTATCATAGGTAAATTCTCTACTGGAATTCTCTAGCCCGTCTGTTGTAATAACGAAAATAACCTTACTGGGATATTCATTATCGATAAGGTGTGAAAGCCTAAAGCCTACATCAATTATAGTCTTTCCAACCGCATCCAGAAGAGCTGTAGAACCTCTTGTATAATATTCCTTCTCAGTGAGGGTTACTGTGCTTGCATCAATGCCATTATGAAGTATCTCATACTTATCATCAAATAGTATAGTTGTTAATTGAGTCCTACCAAGGCTTGACTGCTTACTAATAAAGCTGTTAAAACCACCTATAGTATCGGATTCTAAGCCAGACATTGAGCCGCTGCGGTCAAGTAAAAAAATGATTTCAGTTAACGTCTTATCCATATTAATCCTCCATTCATATTTTTTAACAAAGTGACATGTTATGGTATGATTGTATATTATAATGAAAATGTAATGGTCGCCTGGCAGGCGACATTTTCAGAGAAATATCTTGTAGGAGGGAATATATGAAGAATCAACTTTTACGGGAATTAGAATCATATATAGAAAAGCATCTTAAAGATGATATAATCATTAATGAGAACAATACAATGGAATATCTCATGCCTATGAGAAGCGCTTTTAGAATTGACAAGGCGTTAAAGGATGAGGCGTTGCCCGCGGATAAAAGTCAAGACGATAGTAAATGGCTGGAGAAATTTCGTAAAAAAACTGTAGCTAAGGTAGAAGAAGGTGAAGATGATTTATACTCTAGATGCCTTGTATCTGATGAAGAGGGGCTGGAGGATTATATTAATAAAGAAAAAAGTAATGAGACCTTTACTACTAAGCTATTACTATATATAGATAAATCAAAGCTTTCAGATGCTGAGATTTATAAGAAGGCAGGAATAGATAGAAGACATTTTTCAAAAATCCGATGTGATAAATATTATCAGCCTAAGAAGGCAACAGCCATAGCGCTATGTATGGCACTAAAGCTTAACATAGTGGAGACTTTGGAGATACTTGGGACGGCAGGCTATTCCCTTTCGAGCAGTGATACAGGAGATTTAGTTGTAAAGTTTTGTATTGAAAGAGGAATTTATGATTTGATTGAGGTGAATGAAGCCCTAGATTACTTCGGACAGAAGCTGCTGGGGGTAGTATGAAACTGATAAAAATATCGAATGTATGTTTACATCTTCCCTTATTTGTGTTAATATATTTTCATAACATCAAGGAGGGTTATTTATGGATTATATAATAGATAAAGCAAAAGTTCATGAAATTATGAAATCTAATGGTATATCTACTCAACAGGAACTAGCAAATAAGATAGGTATTACTAAAAATCAACTATCTGTTGTATTGTCAGCTAAGACAGTGCCTTTTAAAAGTACATATATGAACCTTTGTTCAGCTTTGAATGTGTCACCATTTGACATTATTACTTTAAATAATGATGAAGAGAAGAATATAGAAGATAATTCTGAGGTTGGTAATGAGATAGAAGAATATATTGATGTTAATACAGTAACTCCGAAAAGAACTTATAAATCAGTAGAATTGTTTGCTGGAGCAGGTGGATTGGCTCTTGGACTGGAGCAAGCTGGATTCGAAGAAATTGGGTTAGTTGAAATTGATAAATATGCAGCAGAAACCCTTAGAATTAACAGACCAAAATGGAATGTAATTGAAAATGATATAATAAAGGTTGCTGATGATGGCATTAGAGAATATATTGCACATGGAGTTGATGTTGATCTTGTTTCTGGAGGATACCCTTGCCAAGCGTTTAGTTATGCGGGGTATAAACTAGGACTCGAAGATGTTCGTGGAACAATGTTTTATTATTTTGCTCAGATTGTTGATGAATTAAAACCAAAAGTGTTTTTGGCTGAAAACGTAAGAGGATTAATTTCTCATGATGATGGAAAAACGCTACAATCCATGATTAATATATATGAAAGTCTTGGTTATAATGTTACATGGCATCTTATAAAGGCAAATGACTATAATGTTGCACAGAAAAGAGAACGTATTATAATTGTGGGAATTAGAAAAGAATTTGATATTAAATATATTTTACCAAAACCGTACGATTATAAACCAGTTTTACGCGATGTACTTAATAATGTTCCAAATTCAATTGGTGAAAAGTATCCGGCCAAAAAAAAGAAAGTATTAGAACTAGTTCCACCTGGCGGTTATTGGAGAGACCTACCTGAAGATATTGCTAAATCATATATGGGAAAAAGCTATTACTCAGGAGGAGGTCGTACCGGCATGGCACGCAGAATATCTTGGGATGAACCTTGTCTCACCTTGACTTGCAGCCCAGCCCAGAAACAAACAGAAAGATGCCACCCAGACGAAACAAGACCCTTTTCGGTTAGAGAATATGCAAGAATACAGAGTTTTCCTGATGATTGGGAGTTCTCCGGTTCAATGGGACAACAATATAAACAGATTGGTAATGCAGTACCCGTAGAAATGGCTAAAGCTATAGGTTTATCAATTATTCATGCTTTAAATGAAATAGAGGATTAGGGAAGCCTAATCCTCTAAAGTCTTTTCAATTTCTTTTGCCAACTCATTTATAACTCGATTTATTAATGAACTACCATCAAACTCTGATGCCACATCACCCATAGCGCTTGTTATTAAGCTATAGAAGTTATCATCTCCTGTTAACCTATGCCAGAACTCCTTACCAATATAAACGGGATAATTTTTTTGTATATTTTTATAATGACCACTAAGTTCATTAGGTTCCCCGTAAAATACCCCAACAACTAAATCATTTATCCCTATATTAAGATTATTAGTTCTGGCTAAATTCTTAATTGATTGAAAATGATCTTCTATAGTTTTGACATCATCTTTGTTTATTGTATTTGGGCCTGATTTAATTTGACAATATTTCCTTCGTCCATCTACTAAATCAATAAATTCAATGTCAATTCCTGTTGTTGTAGATGCATATCCTTCTAGAATAGTACTACAAAATTTCTGTAGTTTGTTCCCAAAGGTTGTGTTAATAGAAGAACCTAATACTCTTGGATAAACTAAAGCTTTAGCTATACTTAAAGCAGAAGCATTACCTGATAGAATATTTGCTTTGTATTTATCTAAGAATGGATTTAGATTAAAACTTTTTAAGGTCAGTTTTTCGATATTTTGTATATGACTTTTTGCAATCTCTTCTCTAAAAAAGATTTTGGCCTTATCGATTATTTGTGCCTTTAACATTCTCGCTTTTACAATATCATCAATAGCTAGTTCTCCTATTCTTTGATATAATGCATACTCATCTTCTGTAAGCCCCAGGGTATTATATGGGGAAATATCTGATATAAGTTCAAGCAAATCACTTTTTGATATATCTCCGTATATAAATAATTCTATAGGCGTCTTTTTACTCATAAAAATTCTCCTGTGGTTTTTGTTAAATTATATCATAATACGTAAAACTATACAAATGGGTAGTAAAATTTAGTATCTTATAATATAATATCATTAATTAAATATAATCGTTATATATAATACGTAAGATTTGGAGGCATCATGATGGGGTGTTTGGGAAATATTTTATGGTTTATATTCGGAGGATTTATAAGTGGCTTAACCTGGCTTCTTGCCAGCTTATTATGGTGTATAACCATTATCGGGATACCGATTGGAATGCAGTGCTTTAAATTTGCAGGCCTATGTTTCTTTCCCTTTGGTAAGGAAGTTGTATATGGTGGTGGAGCAGGTTCTCTTATACTTAATATATTCTGGATCGTAATTACAGGGATACCCCTTGCGATAGAATCAGCCATTTTTGGAGCCCTTTGTTGTATGACTATAATTGGTATACCTTTTGGCTTGCAGCACTTTAAGATTGCAAAGCTTGCACTAATGCCCTTTGGAGCTTCTATAAGATAGGGTTTTCTAGCTTGACGTAAAGTATATCCTATGATAATATCCAAGTATAAATAGATTAATACAGAGGTTTCGAAGTATATGTTGATTTTCGTAAAATAGTTCTTTTCATGAGATGAATAATGAATATAGCAAATGAGATAAAGTGATATTTATCTTTTGTTTGTATTTTAATCATTTTGTGAAAGGGATTTTTTATGCTCATTTCTTCGGGAGCTCTTATTTTTATGTCTATAAAAGAAAGCGAGGTATCATAATGATTAATTTTTTAAGATTGATAGGTAGGTAGTGCGACGCAATAACAGTCGCATTCCTAAGACGTTAAAAGCAGTAATAAAAAAGCAATTTATTAGGAAAGGAAGTGCGATTTATGGCGCAGATAATTATAGAAAGCATGAGCTTTTATTATAAGGAATATTTTGAATCGATATTTGAAAATGTTAATCTTAATCTTGATAGTAATTGGAAGCTAGGCCTTATAGGTAGGAATGGAAGAGGCAAGACAACTTTACTAAGATTAATACATGGTGAGCTTTTACCGGATCAGGGAAGAATTGATAAATCAATTAATACAGAATTCTTTCCCTATCCTATGGGACTTGAATTTTCTAAGACAATTGATGTTATTAAGGAGAATATTGGTGGACTTAGAACGCTAGAAGATAAGCTGGAGGATATGGATTGCCTACAAAGATATATTGACCTGGAGGGCTATCTGATTGAGAGTAGGATTCTTAAGGAAATGAATTTGATAAAGCTTCCGGATTCACTCTTAGACAGAGATTATAATACTCTTTCAGGAGGGGAGAAAACTAAGATTAATTTGGTTACCCTATTCTTGAAGCGCAATGTGTTTGTGCTCTTAGATGAACCGACAAATCATCTTGATGTGGAAGGAAAAAGGATTATAGCAAAATATCTAAAGGGAAAAAAGGGTTTTATTGTAGTGTCTCACGATAGGAAGTTTCTGGATGTGATCTGCGATCATATGCTATCCATTAATAAGAAATCTATAGAGATAGAGAAAGGGAATTACTCGACTTGGCTTAAGAATAAGGAGTTAACAGAACAGTATGAGCTTAGAACAAAGGAAAAGCTAGAAAAGGAAATTGTATCTTTAGAGCAAAGAGCTAAAACAAACAGAGCATGGGCAGGGGTTGCCAATAAACAGAAATCCGAATTTGCAGGACACTTTAGAACCAATGGCAGTCAATCATATATGCGTCAAGCCAAGCGGTCTGAGAAAAGGATACAAGATAATATTCAAGAAAAAAAGCAGCTACTTGGTAACTTTGAAAAGGAGAAGAAGTTAAAGCTTAATCAAAGCGATAATATATCAACAGCGTGGCTACTGATTGCAGATCATATAAGCTTTGGATATACAGAGGACATTCTGATTGATGATTTTAGCCTAACCATAAATCGGGGAGATATTATCTGGCTACGTGGAGAAAATGGTAAGGGCAAGAGTACGCTTCTTAAATTACTGAGTAAAAGACGTAATCTAGATGAAGAACAAGCTGATATTAGAGGTGAAATTATGTCGGGTAATATTTACCACATGCAAGGACTTGATATAGCCTTCTCATATCAGGAGCCCTTTTTAAAAGGAGGCTTTCCTAAGGATTACTTTACTGATAACCATTCATACTGGCATGAGCTTTGTTTAAGCTTTGATCTTCCTCATAATTTTTTAACCAGACCCATAGAGACCTATAGTAACGGTGAAATTAAAAAGTTGGAAATGGCAAGGGCTCTGTCACTGCCAAACCACATATTGTTTCTGGATGAACCGCTAAATTATATGGATATATATTTTCGCAAGCAGCTGGAGGAGGCAATAACACGTTATAAGCCGACAGTGGTATTTGTGGAGCATGATGAATGGTTCGGAGAAACGGTTGCTAATAGGATAATTAAGCTTTAAAAATTTTATTTTAGAAACATAAATAGACCCTCTATGAATAAGTATGTGCTAATAAGTAAATATTATATAATAATGAAAACTTTATAAAGGATATAGATAGGAGGTTTTATATGCCTGATATAGGAAATATATTTATATGGCTGATACTAGGTGGAATTTCCGGCTGGATAGCCAGTAAAATTATGAAAAAGGATAGTGAAATGGGTGCCTGGATGAATATCCTAGTGGGTATTATTGGAGCATTTATCGGAGGTTGGCTTGCAAGTATATTCGGACTAGGCCCGGTAACAGGATTAAATCTATGGAGCTTCATTATTTCCATTATTGGTGCGGTTTTATTGTTATCTATTGTAAGACTTTTTAAAGGAAAAGCATAAGTCATAAAAGCCAGCTACTTTAGGTATAGTATGCCAAAAGTGTCGCTGGTTTTTATTGTATTTTCTAAAAATATAGTCTATAATATATATAACCCTGTCTTTGACAGTTGTAAGAGACGAAAACTCTGGAAACCCATGTAAATAGGGAAGTCCAGAGTTTTATTATTTTATAAAAAGTGAGTAATGTTTTTACTTTTTGTATCTTTAAAAATTTTTTTCA
>JAAYJU010000241.1 GCA_012522735.1 Clostridiales bacterium
GTCAGCTTAAGCTCCAGCTTTTGAGGATGGACATTTACATCCAGTAACGAAGGAGTAATTTCATAATAAAGGGATGTAAAGGGGTACTTATGCTGCATCATAAAGGGCTTATATGCATCCTCAATAGCCTTAGTTATTATGCTATTCTTAATATATCTTCCATTTATAAAGTAGTTCTCGAAGTTCCTGTTACCTCTATTAATGGTTGGTTTTCCGATATAACCTCTTATCTTAACATCATCAGAGCTATAATCTATTGACAACAATTCCTTGGAGATATCTCTACCATAGATATGGTAAAGAATATCCTTAATATTATTATTGCCTGAGGATTGTAGCTTTACCTTATTATTTATAATAAAACGAAAGGATACCTCAGGATGAGATACCATCAGTCTCTCCATTAAATCATTAACATAGCTAGCCTCTGTAGGAGCTGTTTTTAAGAACTTACGTCTGGCTGGTGTGTTATAGAAAAGGTTCCGTATAATTATTGTAGTACCAGACGGACATCCGATTTCCTCCATGGACTTTTCTTCTCCACCCTCTATTATATATCTATAGCCATTCAAGGATGAGGTCTCTTTAGTAATTAGCTCTACTTGGGATACTGCAGCTATACTGGATAGTGCCTCTCCCCTAAAGCCAAGACTTAATACATGAAATAGGTCCTCAGCGGTCTTGATTTTACTGGTAGCATGGCGCATGAAAGCTAGAGGAATATCATCCTTTGCTATTCCTGCTCCATTGTCCGTTATTCTGATAAGGCTGAGACCTCCCTCTTTAATCTCGGCTGTAATGGCAGTGGCACCAGCATCAAGAGCATTCTCTATAAGCTCCTTTACTACAGCGCTTGGCCTTTCGACCACTTCACCGGCAGCAATTTGATTTATTGTGCTTTCATCTAAAAGATGAATTATCGACATTCTACCACCCTTTCTGGTCAGATCCGATCTTTAATTCGCTTCTGTATCGAATATAGCTTATTAATGGCATCTAGTGGAGTTAGTCTTGATATATCCATATCCCTTATCTCAGTAATTATATCCTCATTACCGGATATAGAAAATAATGAGAGCTGTTCTATGGGTAGAGTCTCCTGTCTAAACTCCTCTTTTCTATGTTCTACACCTGTAGAAATGTCCTTTGCCTTAAGGGCGAGATCATTTCCTATAAGCTGATCGACTATTTCATTTGCCCTACGAAGGACTGTAGCAGGTACTCCGGCAAGCTTAGCTACTTGAATACCATAGCTCTTATCAGCACCGCCCTTTACAATCTTCCTGAGGAAGATTATATCATCTCCCTGCTCCTTAACTGCGATGCAATAATTGTTGACACCATCTAGCTTTCCCTCAAGCTCGGTTAGCTCATGGTAATGGGTTGCAAATAAGGTCTTGGCACCGAGTATGGAATTGCTGCTTATATGCTCTATAACTGCCCAGGCAATTGATAGACCATCAAAGGTAGAGGTTCCTCTTCCTATTTCATCTAGTATGAGTAGACTATTTTTTGTGGCATTTCTAAGTATATTAGCTACCTCGGTCATCTCCACCATAAAGGTAGACTGGCCACCTGCTAGATCATCGGAAGCACCTACCCTTGTAAATATCCTATCCACAATGCCTATATCTGCGCTGTCGGCAGGAACAAAGCTTCCTACCTGAGCCATAAGGACTATTAGGGCTGTCTGTCTCATATAGGTGGATTTGCCTGCCATATTTGGACCTGTTATAATTGATACACGATTTGAATCGTTATCGAGTAAGGTATCATTAGCTACAAACATATCATTGGAAATGGTCTTTTCTACAACCGGATGCCTGCCGTTTTTAATGACTAACCTACCCTCAATATTAATCTGGGGACATACATAATTATTTCTTTCTGCAACTAATGCCAAGGAGGCAAATACATCAAGCCTAGCTATTGCCTTAGCGGTTTGCTGAATTCTCTTAACCTCAAGTCCAATTTGATCTCTTATATCACAGAATAAATCATATTCTAATGAAAAAAGCTTGTCCTCGGCACCGAGGATAATATCCTCAAGCTCTTTTAGCTGATTAGTAGTATAACGCTCAGCATTTGCCAGGGTTTGCTTTCTTGTCCATTCCTCTGGTACAAGATTTTTATATGAGTTGGTTACCTCAAGATAATATCCGAAGACACGGTTATATTTAATTCTAAGATTTTTGATACCTGTGGCTTCTCTTTCCTTGGCCTCCAGCTCCATGAGCCAGTCCTTACCCTCGGTTTTTGCGCTTCTTAATCGATCAACCTCCGTATTATAGGCTTTTCTGATTATACCACCCTCCTTTACATTAATGGGTGGTTCGTCTTCTATAGCGCTAGAAATCAGATTATAGATATCTGTGAGATCATCTAATTCATTATAAATCTCTTTTATAAGCTGGCTATCAACATTTTTAATGAGAAATTTTATATGAGGAAGCATCTCCAAGGAGGATTTAAAGGCTATTAGGTCTCTGGGATTGGCACTCTTATAGCTGATTTTACCCATTAGCCTTTCTAGGTCATAGATTGGATTAAGATACTCTCTTATCTCCTCTCTAGTAATCATATTTTCCTTCAGCTGATTTACCGCTGAAAGTCTTTGAATTATCATTTCATGATCTATTAAGGGCTGTTCTAGATAATTTCTTAGAAGTCGTGCACCCATGGCTGTCTTTGTTTTATCCAGAACCCATAGAAGTGAGCCTCTCTTTTGCTTATCACGGATAGTCTCGGTTAGCTCCAGATTACGGACTGTAGAGCTATCAAGAAGCATGAATTTTTCATATGTATAGGGAGTTAGCTTAGTTATATGGGAAAGTGCTGTCTTTTGAGTCTCAGTAAGAAACTGCATAATACTTCCGGCAGCTATAGTTCCTATGGTATAATCCTTAAGCCCAATACCGTCAAGGCTTCCCACATCAAAATGCTCCATTAAAGCCCTTACACATAGTGCATCATCAAAATACCAGGGCTCCAAAGGAGATAAGGAAATATTATATATTGTCTTTAAGGCTTCTATATCTATGCCAGACACAAGAAATGTATCGTTGCATATTATTTCTGAAGGGGACCATTTGTATATCTCGTCCATAAGCTTACGATTAGTGTCTATCTCTGTAACAAAATAATCTCCAGTTGTAATATCCACAACGGAGATACCGTATGCATTGGTTGTATGTACGACTGCCATCAGATAATTATTCCTTGTCTCATCCAGTACCTGTGTATTAAGATTTGTACCTGGACTGATTATTCTGACAACCTCTCTTTTTACAAGGCCCTTGGCTGTCTTTGGATCCTCCACCTGCTCACATATTGCCACACGATATCCGCGGGTTATAAGCTTGCTTAGATAATTATCTACGGCATGGTAAGGAACACCGCACATAGGAGCTTTTTCGTCATTTCCGATGCTTTTTCCGGTCAATGCTATCTCCAATTCCTTGGAGCAGATCTTAGCATCCTCAAAGAACATCTCATAAAAATCACCTAAACGGTAAAATAGTATACAGTCTTTATATTGCTCCTTTATCTGCATATATTGCTGCATCAAGGGAGTTAAATTCGCCATTTTGAACTGTCCTTTCTTATGTATGATATATATGTCTTATTCATGAACAGTATATCACAATAAGGGTTGTTTTCAAATAATTTCTTGAATATTATAGTTACATATAACGGTTATATTAAGCTCCAGCTTATACTTATTCCTGTACGTCATCTAATAAATCTGTTCCATCTGCCGCTGTAGTTGCTAGTACATCACAGCGTTCATTTTGAGGATGTCCACTATGGCCTCTTACCCATATATATTCTACCTTATGGGGCTCCATAGCCTTAAGAAGCCTCTTCCAAAGGTCTATGTTCTTGACAGGCTCATTCTGCCCCCTTTTCCAGCCCTTCTTAATCCAGCCATCAAGCCAATGTTCATTAAAGGCCTTGACAAGATATTGTGAATCGGAATATAGGGTTACATGGCAGGGCTTTGTCAAAGCCTCAAGTCCTACAATTGCAGCCATTAGCTCCATTCTATTATTGGTCGTCTTCTTATAACCGGCACTATATTCTCTTATATGCTCATGTCCCTTTGAATCAACGAATTCAATAACAGTACCGTAGCCACCGGGACCGTCAGGATTTCCTCTGGCGGAGCCATCTGTATATATATTTACTTTCATAGTCATAATATATCTCCATTTCTCTTGTATCATTTTCATAAATTAGAAGCGTAAAAGCATAGTTTTTATCCTATTCGACAAAGGACCATTCTCCTGTCTTCATATATTCATCTGCAGCAGCTTCAGCATCTGAAATTATATCCTTTGAATAACCCAAAAGATTAAGAAGCTTTATGGCATTCTTTGATACGGCTCTTCCCTTATATAGCTTATAGTCAAAGAGAACCTGATTTCCTTCTATTCTCTCACGAAAATGATAATTAGAATAATGCTTTTCTAAGATATAGGTAAGCTCAATATCATGGGTAGCGGCAAAGCAAAGGGCATTCTCCTTGGTTAGGGATGCCAGAATTCTTGAGGATGCCGCAATGCGTTCTAAGGTATTGGTACCACGAAGAACCTCATCCACAAAGCAAAGGATGGGATACTTACCTCTAGAATTATCAAGAATTCGTTTTAAGGATTTTATTTCAACAATAAAATAGCTTTCATTGCTAAGTATATTATCCTTTAAGGCCATGGAAGAATATATAACAAAATAGCTTGACTTAAATTCTTGACTAAGGGATGTATATATGGTCTGTGATAAAATCTGATTAATGGCCAAGGATTTTATAAAGGTGGATTTGCCGGAAGCATTTGAGCCGGTCAGTAAGGTACATTTATCCTCGGTGATTGAATTAGCTATTGGATCATTAATCAGGGGATGGTAGACATTTATAACAGACAGATGTGGGTTTCTCTTATCTTGATAAAGCTTAGGAATACAGTAATAAGCCACCATATCACGATAGGATGCGGCAGCTGTCATAGAATCAAGAAAGCCCGTAAGCTTAAATATCCTTAGCATTACATCCTTATTCCTCTTAAAAAAGCTTAGCATAGTATTATATTTTATGAGGTCATGATGTGTTATCATACGGTAATAATCCATAATAGCTTCTACAATACTACCGCTTACATTCCTTGCAACCACAATTGAGGAGCCCCGCTTATACTGCCTAAATATCTTTATATCAGCTGATAGCTGCTTATTATATTGCTCCAGCTCAGGTATAGATATTTTTAGTAGATCCTCAATACCATCAAGAAGTCTAAGCTGAAACGCAATTATCATTAAAAAATTCTCGATATTACCCTTGAATTTTAAGTAGGACGTAATATTAATAGTAATAACTAAGATCGTCAAACCAACACCTAAAGGTGGATCTACGAATA
>JAAYJU010000040.1 GCA_012522735.1 Clostridiales bacterium
GCTTTATCACCATTCTCTCGTACATCATTTATAATCTGGGCTACGGTATCAGCATATGCTTCATACCTCGTGGGACTTCTTTTTAACAGGTCATCTAGTATATTAGTTTTACTTGCTTGATTTATTTCAATTATTCTCATAACTACCCTCCGACATGTGCCTATTATACGGCATTTATTGATAGATATTCCTTCAAATCCTTAATAATCTTAGATATTCGTTCATGCTCCATCTTCATGCTTACCTCGTTTACAACCATCCTGGCTGAAATATCGCAAATTTCCTCTAAGATAACCAATCCATTTTCTCTAAGGGTCGAGCCCGTCTCCACAATATCCACTATAACCTCGGACAATCCAACGATTGGAGCCAGCTCTACAGAGCCATTCAGCTTTATTATCTCAACTGTCTGATGCTTCTTATTATAAAAGTAATCCTTTGCGATATTAGGATATTTGCTTGCTACACGGATAAGCTCGCCGTGATTAAGAAGCTTATGAGCTGAAGCAGGGCCCGCAACGCACATTCGACATCTTCCGAATCCAAGATCCAGAACCTCGTACATCTTTCGGCCTTCCTCAAGTAGGGTATCCTTACCGGCAACACCTATATCGGCAGCCCCATATTCCACATATGTAGGGACATCATTGGCCTTGGCAAGGAAGAATTTCAGCTTAAGCTCCTCATTGACAAATATAAGCTTTCTCGAGGATTTATCCTTAATTTCATGACAGGTAATGCCTATATGCTCTAAAAGGTCTAGCGTTTTATGTGCTAGCCTTCCCTTTGCTAATGCGATTGTAATATACCTCATGATATTCGCTCCTTTATGCCTTACTGGTAATTTCATTTATATTCACTGTCTGTTTATTACCATTATCGGCATCCATTATAATAATATCCTTGTCGTTATCTATATATAAGAGACCTCCAACATTCATATTCTTAAGGTAGACTTTATAAGCTTCTAGCTTATATTCATCTTTCGACAGTTGTAGTATGACATTGTTGCCTTCTCTGCGAAAATATCCCGCCAATTCTATTGCTGTTTTTCTATATTTTGAAGTATAAATTATCAAGGTATCAGAGGATTCTATTGTAGGTAAAAGCTTTTGTCTTGATAGTGCCAGTAAAAGGTTGTCTATCACTATGGCTAGGCCGATAGCGGGACAGTCCTTACCGAATTGACCAACTAAATTGTCATAACGACCTCCGGTTACAATGGCTTCTCCTGTCTTGTAGGTATAAGCCTTAAATATTATACCTGTATAATAATCGTATTTACTTAGCATTCCGAGATCGAAGGATATATACTTTTCAAAACCGTACTCGGTCATAATATCATATAGCTTTTCTAATCTATTTATAGCCTTTATGGCACGGTTATTCTTAGTGACACTCTTGGCATATTCTAATACTTCTAAGGTTCCGAATAATTCTGGTAATTTCAAGAACATTTCCTCAAGCTCTTTGGACATATTCTTATTCATTATAATTTCTTCCATGCCAAACATATTCTTATTTTCAATAAGATCTTTAAGCTTTACAATATCTTCTTCATCCTCAAAACCAGCTTCTTTAATAAGAGCCTTTAAAAAGTCTGCATTTCCAAGCTCTAATTGGAATTCCTTTAGGCCGGATTTAAGAAGACATTCTATAGTAATAGCAAGCATCTCAGCATCGGCATCAACACTATCATCATTGACAAGCTCGGCACCCAGCTGAGTTACTTCTTTTAACTTTCCCTGATAGGTCGTACTATTGATATATGTATTTCCTATATAGCAAAGACGGATGGGAAGCTCTTCATCCTTATAATATTTTGCAACACATCTAGCAATGGAAGGTGTTATATCCGGACGAAGTACCATAGTGTTGCCTTCCTTATCAAATAACTTATACATATCCTTAGAGGCAACTGTTCCTCTTTCTTGATTAAATATATCAAAGAATTCAAAGCTAGGAGTCTGAATATCTCTAAATCCATACCGCTCAAGAACCTGATGCAGGTTTCTCTGCAACAAAAGCTTTACGGCACATTCCGTATTATATATATCTCTTACACCTTCAGGGGTATGGAGCAGTTTATCTTTCATATTTCTTACCTCCATTCAGTTACCACATTGTATACTTTAACTGCATAATATGACTTTAAATAATAAATATACGCTTTAGCATGGTAACGTGATAATTCGCTACTATACTAATATTCTAAACATTATAGTTTATTAAATTATTCATGTCAACCATAAGTTTTCCAATTAGGTGCCAGATACGATACCTGGCACTGTAATTAATGTTTATATTCTCTGTCTGACAAATCCCTTTGTAGCTGTTCCAGATAATGGACACATAGACCGTTATGAATATCTATCTTATATGATATATCTAATTCATCAAAGCGAAAGCTCTTTCTTCCGCCCTCTAATGCCCTTTTCCAAAAGCCTGCCAACATATTATAGGTTAGATAATAATAGATATCATGCTTTTTAAAGTATATTAATAAAAAAGCAATACCCTCCTGCTCCTCAAATTCCTTCATAAATTGTATCTGATGCTCATGAAC
>JAAYJU010000242.1 GCA_012522735.1 Clostridiales bacterium
AATCTTAGTCAACAAGAGTACGAATGAGGAGGTAAAACCTCCGTTAATGGTTATTAAATCTTATTATTTTATGAGGAGGTAAAACCTCCGTTAATGGTTATTAAATCTTATTATTTTATGAGGAGGTTTGTGTAATGAGAAAAACGAAAAGAATATTATCAGTATTCTTACTAGTGATTATGGTAGTTGCAAGCCTATCGGCTTGTGGGGGAAAGAATGAAGATGAGTCTTCTGCCAATTTAGAAGATGTGGCATCAAACTCTCCGGAAGCAACAAAAGCTCCAGAGGCGACGACTGAACCGGAAGCGACACCTACTCCTGAACCAATTAGAGATTTAGGAGGTATTAACATTATTGTAGGCGACTGGTGGACAACTGACGGGCCTGCTGATCCTAAGACTCAAAAGGAAGCAGATACTTTGGCATACAGAGAAAAGCTTCAAGAAGACCATAACTTTACACTAACACAGACTAATTTGAGTTCCTATAATGAATATAAAGAAATCTTTTTAACCTCTACTATGGCCGGAGCACCTGAAGCAGATATATTTATAATGGACGCAGGTTTTGTTCCCGAGCCAATGAAACAGGGGCTTTTGTATCCCCTAAATGACCTTCCTAGCTTCGGTAATTTTGAGGATAAGAAATGGAATAAAGGAATTAGCGAGGCTTACTCACAAAACGGAAAGGTATACGCCTTCTCTGAAGAAGGCTATGTAGCCGGATTAGGAGTGTTTTGGAATAAGAGAATATTTGAAGAAGCCGGATTAGAATCTGATTTACTATATGATTTACAGGCAAAGGGTGAGTGGACCTGGGATAAGTTCGCCGAGCTTGCTAAGCTATTAACCAAAGACAACAACAATGATGGTGTAACTGATATATATGGTATCGCCACCTGGCAGAGAGAAATAGTTAAAGCCGCTGTGTTTAGCAATGGTTCGGACTATGTCCGCTTCAATGAGGATACAGGAAGATATGAGAATAATCAAATGCATGACGACGTCCTTGCTGCCATTGAGCTAGCAGTAGACCTTTATAAGGCAGGTACAATTGCTCCTCAACCGGAGGGTGCTGTATATACATACTTTGTTGATACATTTGCCACCAGTCAGGCAGCCATGTGTCCTGCAGAATGGTACAGAAATACATCCTTCCAAAACATGGAGGATGATTGGGGCTTTGTATTCTTCCCTGTCGGCCCTGGACCAAATGCCAAGATGCAGACTATGTTTTATAGTAACCCCAGAGTAATGCCAGCAAATTTGAACCCTGGGCGGGCTGATGATGTAGCCTTTGCATATAGTGCTTGGGTTTCAGACGTACCAGGTTATGAAGAAGACGATTCCTTAGTTGAATACTATTCAGTAACCAGAGATGCCAGAGTAGTTGATGAGACAATACGGCCCATGCTTGATGGTCAAGGCAAATACTCCTTATTATATATGGTTCAGGGATTAAGTTTCCGACATGGAGCCAATGAGGATAATGGTGGTTTGGGTGAATTATCAGCCATTGAAATTGCCGAAGCTGCATCTGCCATTTATGAAAGTATAATTAATGACTTTTATGAAGAGTAAATGATTTAATGATAAATTATAATTATTATGATAAAATTCCTATATAAAGGGTAAGCACATATAATAGAAAGCGAGATTTCTTAATGAATGAGACAAGATTATTTAATGACGGTTGGAAATTTGCTAAAACAGACCTAGATGTGGTTAGCAGCCAGGAATTAATATTCGAACCTGTGTCTATACCCCATGATTGGCTTATTTATAATACAGAGAACCTATATGAGAATAGCATCGGTTGGTATCGCAAGGAATATGAGCACGTGGAAAATAATCAAAAAATTCTTCTATGCTTTGACGGTGTCTATATGGATTCATACCTATATATAAATGGTAGGCTTATCGGAACATGGAAATATGGCTATTCATCCTTTGAGCACGATATAACCCATGCTCTTCATGATGGAATAAATGAAATCCTACTAAAGGTTGTACATCAGAGCCCTAACAGCAGATGGTACTCAGGTGCCGGTATTTATAGAAATGTATGGCTAAAGACCAGAGGCAGTAACCATATAGTAACAGACGGTCTATATATATCCACCCAGCAATCAGAAGATGGATGGCAGGTAGAGATAGATACCAACCTTATATTAAATACCAATGTAAGCCTTTCTCATACTATATGCTTTGGAGATGATGTGATTGTTACTTCTTCACAGGAGATTAAGACTAATCCGGGAGCCAAGCTTTCTGCTGTAAACAGCGAAATTACGAACACACAGCATCTATATGTGAAGAAACCCAAACTATGGAGCCCCGATTCCCCCTCTTTATATCAGATTACCACTATGATTAAGGGTATACAAGAAGAGCCTATCGAGATTATAAGAAATAATCTTGGTTTTAGGTCTATAGGTCTGGATCCAAATCATGGTTTTATAATTAACGGAACCAGACTAAAGCTGTATGGTGTCTGTGAGCATCATGATTTTGGAGCTTTAGGGGCTGCATTTAACAAGACTGCTTTGATACGAAGATTAAAGCTACTAAAGGAAATGGGTGTAAACGCTATTCGTACTTCTCATAACATGCCTGCTCCTGAGCTTATGGATTTGGCCGATGAAATGGGTTTTCTTATGATTTCTGAAGCCTTTGACATGTGGGAGAGGTCAAAAACCACTTATGATTATGCCAGATTTTTTAATGAATGGGTGGATAGGGATGTAAAGAGTTGGGTTATGAGAGACAGAAATCATCCCAGCCTATTTCTTTGGAGCATAGGAAATGAAATATACGATACCCATGTAGATGAAAGAGGAATGGAATTAACCAAGAAGCTTAAGAAGCTAGTAAGTATATATGACCCTAGGGAGAATGCATCTGTTACATTCGGTTCTAATTATATTCCCTGGGAAAACACTCAGAAATGCGCTGATGTATTAAAGGTTGTAGGCTATAATTATGCTGCCAGATATTACAATGAGCATCATATAAAGTATCCTGACTGGGTCATATATGGTAGCGAGACATGTTCAACTGTACAAAGCAGGGGCATTTATCATTTCCCTTTTGAACAGTCTCTTATGGCTGATGATGATGAGCAATGCTCCTCACTTGGCAATAGCTCCACCAGCTGGGGAGCAGCCTCTACCGAGGACTGTATAATATCAGATAGAGATACGCCCTTCTCCCTTGGTCAATTTATATGGACTGGCTTTGACTATATCGGGGAGCCCACCCCATATCATACTAAGAATTCATATTTCGGGCAGCTTGACACCGCTACTTTTAAGAAGGATTCCTTTTATATATATCAGGCAGAATGGACTGATTATCGTAAAAGTCCCATGGTACACATCTTTCCTTACTGGGATTTTTCCATAGGACAGCAAATTGATGTTAGAGTTTGCTCAAATGCACCATTAATTGAACTATTTCTTAACGGAGTATCCATGGGTAAATACTCAATTGACCATGTCAAGGGCAAAGAGCTGGTGGGCACATGGAAACTACCCTATGAGCCAGGAGAGCTTAAGGCTATTGCCTATGACGAAGATGGAAATATCATAGCGACCGACATAAGAAGATCCTTTGGTGACGCCACAAGCATTAAGCTTTGCGCCGACAAGTACACTATGATAAGCGATGGACAGGATATAATATTCTTAGAAATAAGCATGGAGGATAAAGATGGTAATCCTGTGGAAAATGCAAACAACCGCGTTCATGTTAATGTTACCGGGGCGGGAAGCCTTATAGGTCTTGACAATGGTGACTCTACCGATTATGACCAATACAAGGGGAAAAGTCGAAGGCTATTTAGCGGTAAGCTTATGGCTCTTATAGGCTCTAGTAAAAACCCGGGGAAAGTGTTTATAGAGGTATCATCTATGGGAATGGACACCGTATCTGCCGAGTTTGAAGCTATATCCGACACTGCCTCCCTTACAGGAGTCGCATCCTTTATTGGAAATACCGCTCTGCCTATCGTAACCGGTAATTCGGGAGAGATTCCTCTTCGTAAGATAGAAATTGTCCTTGATAAGGATAATACTTTAGGAAATATATTAGACAGTAAGAAAACGGAGATTACGGCTAAGGCAGTATTGCATCCAGCTAACACTTCATACAAAGATGTAGAATGGACTATAGTAAATGCATCCGGCATCCCAATTAATAATGCCAAAATTGAAGGAAGTGGCTTAGAGGTTAAGGTTCTTGCTATGGCTGATGGAGACTTCTATCTGCGTTGTAGCAGTCATAACGGTACCCATAAGACCAAGTTAATCTCTCATATGGAATTTACAGCCAAAGGAATAGGTACCTTCTACAAGAATCCTTATGAATTCATATCAGCAGGGCTATACGACTATTGTGAGGGTACGGTTGGTAATGGTAATGAAAAGGGTATCGCTACTATGTATGACGACAAAACAATAGTAGCTTATCAAAACATTGATTTTGGCTCCTATGGTTCTAATAAAATAACCATCCCCATTTTCGCCTTAAACGATGAGGAATATCCCATTCAAATATGGGAGGGTATACCGGGGGAAATGGACTCTTCACTATTAACAGAGGTTGTTTACCAAAAACCCTCCATATGGAATGTATACCAAGAGGATACCTATATCCTTCCAAGAAGATTAAAGGGTGTTACGTCTATAAGCCTTGTCCTACAAAATAAGGTTCATATAAAAGGCTTTACTTTTGAGAAGATTAACGGGGCCTTTGAGCAAAACTATGCTTCTGAATGTGACAATATATATGGGGATGATTATAAAGTATTAGAAAGCAATCTCTTACATGTAGGCAATAATATATCACTAGAATATAATGACATGGACTTCTCTGATGATGGCACCACTAAGCTCATCATCCATGGTAAATCACATATCGATAAGAATACTATTGTCATTCTAATAGAAAACAAGGAGGGTAAAAGACGCCAGCTTATATCATTTGTAAAATCCGACGGTCTTTCTACTCAGACGTTTGAAATCGAGAATATAAAGGGAATTAATAAGGTTACATTTATCTTCTTACCAGGCAGTGATTTTGACTTTGAATGGTTTCGCTTTGATGCCTAATCCGACTTCAATTCTCTACCAGGTACCAAATGGTACCTGGTACTTTTTTTCAGTTTTTACAATCTAATATACTTAGGGCTAGATTATCGGGATCGGTAATACCATTCTCCAGAATCAGTCTTTCAAGAGATTTGTTCTATACTAAAATAATTCAGCTATAATTCATTTTTTAATATAATTTCTATAATTTCAACTCCTTATTGGCATAATAACCATATTAAAA
>JAAYJU010000041.1 GCA_012522735.1 Clostridiales bacterium
ATAGCGATATGTTCTATGCCTATGACATTGTTAATGAAGCCCTTGAGGATAACGGAACATATAGAGATAGCTTATGGAAGAAGACTATAGGCGATGATTATATTTGGCAAGCATTTTACTATGCAGACAAATATGTACCTGAACATATAAAGCTATATTATAATGATTATAATGAGCAGTTTAAGACAAATCATGTCATTAAGCTTGCAAAGTCCTTGGTTGATAAGAAGGGCAAATTCCTAATAGATGGTATAGGCTGCCAAGGCCACCTATATACAGGGGATTCAATTGATAATTACATAAAAACTCTGGAAGCCTTTAGCGCCACAGGTCTCGATGTTCAAATCACAGAGATTGATGTTAGCCTCGGTACCTGGCAGAATATATTACAGGCTACGGATTCCAACCTTATAACACAAGGAAAGTATTACTATGATCTAGTAAATAGGATTATAGAAGGCAATAAAGCAGGAAATCTAGGTGTGAGCGGAATAACCTTCTGGGGGGTTTCAGATGGAGTATCATGGAGAAGAGATCGAAGTCCATTATTGTATGATCGTAATATGAAAGCAAAATATGCTTATTACGGAGCTATTCAGGATAAAGAGCAGGCGGGATATTAATTTATAGCCATTGGGATGAGTTGGGCAATTGAACAAATCTTTATATAAGGCAAGAAGCAGGATAGAATGTAATAAATCCAATCTATTCTGCTTCTTTTTGAGGAACAATAAATTTATCTCTTATCATACTTCTTTCACAAATAGAGGTTATACTAAAATAAGATTTAGTAAATATTTCATTTTAGAATAATACTTGATAATAAATATGACTATGAGAGAAGGTGAATTATATAGATGGATAAAATTCTTATAGTTGACGATGATGAAAGAATTAGAGATATGATAAAGGAATACGTGAGTCTTGTGAATTTTAATATAGATGAAGCTTCGGATGGTGTCGAAGCCTTGAACTTCTTCGCTAACAATAAATATTCGCTGATTATTCTGGATGTTATGATGCCTAAAATGGATGGATGGCAGGTATGCAAGAGGATTAGAGAGACATCAGACATTCCAATAATTATGTTGACTGCCAGAGGAGAAGAATATGACAAGCTTCTAGGATTTGAGTTGGGTGTGGATGATTATATAACAAAGCCTTTCAGTCCACGGGAACTAGTGGCTAGAATGAAGGCAATAATCAGAAGAAGTGAACGTGATTCTAAGCAAAAGGATTTAGACACTAGGGTTAAAATAGAAGGTATAGAAATCGATTTTAACTCGAGAAATGTATATGTGGATGGGCAAAATATAAGCTTAACACCAAAAGAATATGAACTGCTAACATTTTTCATTAGAAACCCAAACATAGTATTTTCAAGAAACCAACTGCTTGATTCAGTATGGGGATATGATTTTATGGGAGAAGACAGAACAGTAGATACCCATATAAAAATGCTTCGTGAAAGTCTTGGTACTTATCGTGATTATATTGTAACAGTATGGGGAATCGGATATAAATTTGAAGCCGGAGGGTTATTATGAGAGGTATAGCGGCAAAGCTTTGGGGTGCTATGATGGCATTGATCATAGTAATATTGGTTTTATTATGGTTTTTTCAAATAACATTTTTAGAAAAATATTATGTTAAGATTCGTGTTGACGATATTAAAAAAGAGGCATTTCTTTCTGTAGAAATACTTGAATTGGGTAATTATGAAAAATTTATAGATTCAATTGATGAGCTGGCATATAACAATAATCTAACAGTAGAGTTGATAGATACGAATTATGATACCATATATTCCACCGGACAAATGGGTATGATGGGGCAAATGCACAATATGATGATGGGTAATAGAATTCGAAGAGATGCATATAGCAAGGTGCTTGAAGGGAAAGAAGTCTCGATTCCTATGACCCATCCCAGATTTGGAAGTGGTTCAACATTAGTAGGCATCCCGGTAGTTATTGACGGAAATATTGAGGGTGGCTTATTTTTGGATTTACCAATGGCGCCGGTTAATGATACTGCGAATATCCTAAAATCCCAGCTATTTTTAATAACCTTCATTTTATTGTTTACTGCAATTATATTAACAACATTACTTACAAGATCATTTACCCGTCCTATACTTGACATCAGTAGGGTGGCCATGACCATGGCGGACGGTGACCTTTCTGCAAGGATTAATTTGAAACGAAAAGATGAAATAGGTAAGCTTGGAGAGACAATTAACCATATGGGAGAAGAGCTTTCTAAGGTGGATAGCTTAAGGAAGGATCTAATTGCTAATGTGTCCCATGAGTTAAAGACGCCTATTAGTCTAATTAGAGGCTATGCAGAGACAATTAAGGATATTAGTGGTGATATACCAGAAAAAAGAGACAAGCAGCTTGATATTATAATAGATGAATCGAATCGTCTAAGTAATATGGTTCAAGAGATATTGGAGTTTTCTCAGCTTCAAGCGGGTTATACACAGTTAAATCAGCAGATTTTTAATATTAGTGAAACACTGAATAAAGTTTCTGCTAAATTTGAAGTGCTAGCACAAAAAACTGGTATAGAACTGAATATAAATGAAAATAAAGATATATATACTATAGGAGATGAACCCAAGATAGAGCAGGTACTATATAATCTTTTATATAATGCATTGAACCACTCAACATCGGGCGGACAGATTTTCATAGAACTGACTCTTAATAATGATAAAGCAAGGCTTATGATTAAAGATACAGGAAAGGGAATTGCAGAAAATGACTTACCCTATGTTTGGGACAGGTTTTATAAGGCGGATAAATCCGGAAGCAGAAAAAATAGTGGCACAGGACTTGGACTTGCGATTTCAAAATATATATTAGATGCTCACGGTTATAGGTATGGTGTGGACAGTAGGATTGGACATGGGGCAGAATTTTGGTTTGAATTTAACATATCACAAAACATTTAACCTTCTATCATTCTTCTATCACATTTAATTTCTATAATAGACTTGTAAGAACAAATACAGAAGGTCTTGTCATAAAGTGCACGAATTCGTCACTAAATAAGTCTATATAGAAAAAGGAGTGTGTTCACATGAGAAAATTTAAAAAGATAATTATTGTCACTGCTATAATAGGAGTGTTAGGAACTGCAGGTACAGCCATAGCAGCATCTACAATTACTCCGGCAGAAATTCTTGCAAATCTTACCGGTAAAACAGTGCAGGAGGTCTATGATGAAAGAGCGGAGGGCAAGTCATTTGCTTTCATAGCTAACGAAGACGGAAAGCTTGAGGATTTCAGGAGTGAGATGCTTGAGCAAAGGAAGGAGATACTCGACCAGCGTGTTAAGGAAGGAGTTTTAACCCAGGAAGAAGCTGACGAGATATACCAGACTATTAAAGATAACCAAGCCAACTATAATTCATCTGGATATACAGGTTGGGGAAGAGGTTACGGTTCATGCCATGGAAGAGGAAATATGATGGGATTTGGACGAGGCCGTGGCATGGGTTATGGAATGGGATTCGGACAGGGCCGTGGCATGGGTTATGGATGGCGCAATTAGAAGAGAGGTTGGACTTCTAATCTAGTAAGGTTTTTGATAAATATAATAATGAATAACTAAGGAATATTCAGATCAGAACGTGTTGAGAATTAACTATATTTATATATAGTGCAACACGTTCTTTTTATATTAACATACTTGCCTTTATTAATCTTTTAATTTATCATTAGTATGATGTTGTTAACAACGATTGATGATTTTATTGAGATTTTATATAGACGGGAGATATTTGATGAGAAAGCTTGTAATCGGGATATTAGCCCATGTGGATGCAGGCAAAACTACTTTAGCTGAAGGTCTGTTATATCAGACAGGAAGCATTAGAAAGCTTGGTAGAGTAGACCATAAGAATGCATTTTTAGATACCTATGAGCTAGAAAAGGAAAGAGGTATCACCATCTTTTCTAAGCAGGCGGTATTTTCACATAAGGATTTAAATATAACACTACTTGATACTCCGGGGCATGTGGACTTTTCTGCTGAAATGGAACGAACACTACAAGTACTTGATTATGCCATATTAGTTATCAGCGGCAGTGAAGGAATACAAGGACATACTGAAACCTTATGGAGTTTACTTTTAAGGTATAATATTCCTACCTTTATATTCATTAATAAAATGGATTTAGAGGGAG
>JAAYJU010000243.1 GCA_012522735.1 Clostridiales bacterium
TATCTTGTTCATATCCTTGATATGCTGCTCGTCGGTTAGCTCAACCCAGGTCTGAGGAATCATAGTAACTTCAGCCTGTGCCATGGGGATACCTTCGTTTTCAAGGTTTTCCCTAACCTTGCTAAAGGCTTCCGGCTCGGTTATTATCTCAAAGCTGTCCTCTTCCTCTACAAAGTCCTCTGCCCCGGCATCCAGTGCCATTAGCATCATATCATCGCCCTTTATATCACATTCTTCTTTATCAATTATAATCTGCCCTTTACTATCGAACATAAAGGATACGCAGCCCGTGGTTCCCACATTGCCACTTCCCTTAGTAAATGCGTTTCGTACATTGGCAGCTGTTCTATTTTTATTATCTGTAAGTGCATTGACTATAATAGCCGTTCCGTTTGGACCATAGCCCTCATAGGTAACAGACTCATAGTTAACTCCATCGCCATCTCCTGCTGCCTTCTTGATACTTCTTTCAATGGTGTCGTTGGGCATATTATTGGATTTAGCCTTAGCGATAATATCCTTCAAGCGATTGTTAGAATTTGGATCTGCTCCTCCTTCTTTTACCGCAACCGCTATCTCACGTCCAAGCTTTGTAAATACTTTTCCCTTAGCAGCATCGTTTCTTTGTTTCTTATGTTTAATGTTAGCAAATTTCGAATGTCCAGCCATTTTATCTTCTCCCTACTTTCATATGTCACTTATGGAATAGAATGGCCTATTCCACGTTCTTAATAATTTTATTTAACTTCTCCATCACAGTTACCGTTTCCTGCGCCGTTCTGATAGCACAAAGAATGGTATCATCACCGGCTATACATCCTACGATACTATTAATCTGTAGTGCATCAAGTGCGGCAGCAACAGCCATAGCCATGCCAGATACTGTCTTTATCACCAAAATATTCTGTGCCATATCCATAGATACAAAACCATCTCTTAATACACGGGTATATTTCTCACTCATGCCCGGTTCTGTCTTTTGAATTGTGATGTATTTTTGTCTTCCATCATCCAAAGCAACCTTTGTCAGCTTCAGCTCTCTAATATCTCTTGATACAGTAGCCTGAGTCACATTATAGCCTTCCTTCATTAGCCCCTCGGCTAAATCTTCCTGTGTTTCAATATCATACTTATTAATTAGCTCAAGAATTTTACTTTGTCTGCTTAATTTCATATTATTTACCAGTGCCTTTCTTATTGGATTTATAAATCATTGCTACCGGTTAGCTTAGAACGTAAAATTTCATAAATACCAGTCCGGCTCAATTTAATTAATTTTGTATTATATTGCGCTTTCTTAATTAGTATCTCATCCTCTGTTCCTAAATCAATTACCTTCTGTCCGTCAAATGTGGCTATTGCTTCATCGTTTTGAGTCTTCTTACTCCTTCTTACTACAACCTTAACGACATCCTCTGCGGATACAACCACACTCCTAGGACTCAAGGAATGTGGACAGATTGGTGTAATTACCATAACATCAGCCTTAGGGGTTATAATCGGTCCTCCTGCCGATAGATTATAAGCTGTCGAACCGGTCGGGGTAGAGATGATAACACCATCTCCCCTATAATCGTCAACCAACTCATTATTAACATATATCCTTATGCTTATAATTCTTGAAAGGCCTTTTCTAGTTATTACAATATCATTTAGTGCATAGCCTGTAGTTAATTTACCATTAACATTAGGAGGCTTATGATATGCTCCTAAACGAAGGTCTCCACGAATCATCATTCGGTTTTCTAACACATAATCATCTACAAAAAGACTATCAATTGCTTCCTTTATATGATTCTTTTCAATTTCTGCCAGAAAGCCTATGGTTCCAAGGTTTATGCCTAGAATAGGAATATTCAATTCCATTAAGTGAGTAGCACAACGAATTATAGTTCCATCCCCGCCTAAGACTATGGCACACTGGGCATCGATGTCAGGTCTAATCTTATTACCCTCTAATTCAAGAGATCCTATAAGATTACACTTTCTTCCCGAGCTTATAATATAATCAGCAATTTGCTTAGTAATTATATTATCCTTATCTTTTCTCTCATTTGTAATAACTAAAAATCTATCCATATTTATAAGCTCTCCTAATTAATGCTAAAAGTGTATCATATAATACTATGAAATTCAAGCAATCATTCATAATTTAGAATTATTAATCATATCATTAGAATATTTATCGATTCTTATCTTATAGGAAATCATGGGCTTTACCGACCACATACTCTATTAATTCTTTATCAATCTCTAAAAAATTTATACAGCTTTTAGCCCTTGAGACATTTCTTAGATATAATAAATATTCAATATTACCCTCAGGTCCTTTAATAGGTGAATAATTAAGCCCTAGACAATCAAATCCTATTTCATTTGCATAGGATGAGACCATATGGATTACATCCATATGAACATTCTTATCTTTGACTACTCCTTTTTTTCCTACCTTTTCTCTGCCAGCTTCAAATTGAGGCTTTATCAGGCATACCATTTCTCCCTCATCAGTCATTAATTCTTTAACAGGCAAAAGGACCTTAGTTAAGGATATAAAAGACACATCTATAGATACAAATGATATTTTCTCGTCTATCTGCTCAGGTGTTAGGTAACGGATATTGGTCTTCTCCATAGAGATAACCCTCGCGTCCTGCCTAAGCTTCCAGGCTAGTTGGTTTGTTCCCACATCCACCGCATATACCTTGACTGCACCATTTTGCAGCATACAATCCGTAAATCCCCCGGTTGAAGAACCCACATCCATACATATCCTTCCCTCTACTTGAAGCTGAAACACCTCAAGCGCTTTTTCAAGCTTTAGTCCGCCCCGGCTAACGTATCTTAGCTTTTCACCTTTTATTTCTATCGAAGCATCCTCAGGAAAAGCGCTTCCTGCCTTATCCTCCCGCTGCCCTTCAACAAATACATTACCCGACATGATGATTGCTTTTGCCTTTTCCCTAGACTCGGCTAAGTTTCGATTTACCAAAAGTACATCCAGTCGCTCCTTCATAATATATCTCCATTCTTATAATAAACCATGAATATGTGCATATCTCAATACAATATTCTATAGCTCCTTAAGTATCCTTCTTGTTATGCTCTTTGCATCAAGCTCCAACTTCTCATATAGCTCCTCTACACCGCCCTGCTCAATAAAATCATTGGGCAGAGAGAAATTGATGTGCTTTATCTTCTCTATAATATTATCGCAAAGATAATCTGATACCTGCTGACCATAGCCACCTGTCCTTACATTCTCCTCCATGGTTATGAATATGCTATGATTTTTTGATAGATTATTAAGCATCTCATCATCCACCGGAGATACGAATCTTACATTGACTAAAGTGGTTTCAAGGCCTTGCTCCTTAAGTAGCTCGCTTACACTAATAGCGGTCTTTACCATACTTCCCACTGCCAGAATTGCTATATTCTTTGCCTCATGTATAATCTCACTCTTACCGTATTCAATTGGCTCCTTATTTTCTATAAGACCACGATATGTCTCTCCCTTTGGATAGCGAATCGCTACCGGCCCATCGTAGGATAGTGCAAACTCCATCATCATATGAAGTTCCCATTGATTCTTTGGTGCCATCACAACCATATTCGGTATATGACTTAAGAAGGACAAATCAAAGGCCCCTTGATGTGTCTTACCATCCCTTCCGTTTATCCCCGCTCTATCAATAGCAAATACCACGGGAAGCTTATTGATACAGACATCATGGATAATCTGATCATAGGCCCTCTGTAAAAATGTTGAATATATGGCCACTACTGGTCTAAAGCCCTCTGCTGCCATACCGGCTGCAAATGTAACAGCATGCTCCTCAGCAATCCCCACATCAAAAAATCTATGAGGAAAATGCTTTTTAAATGCCCCCAGTCCTGTACCATAAGGCATGGCTGCAGAAATAGCAACTACCTTATCATTCTTCTTGGCTATTCTTATAAGCGAGGATGCAAACACCTGAGTATAGGAGGCTCCCCCCTTGTTCTTATCTACAGGCTCTCCATTATCAATGCAAAATGGTGAGATACCGTGAAACTTACTGGGATAGCTCTCGGCTGGCACATACCCCTTACCCTTTTTGGTAATAGCA
>JAAYJU010000244.1 GCA_012522735.1 Clostridiales bacterium
ACTCATAAGACCATTATGAAACAAAGGGACACAAAAAGAAACCCCTAATTCCCCTCATGAATGAGGGGCTAGGGGAGTTGAAGTGTCGAAGACACTTTTTTATTGGTATATAAATTATTAATACTGTAAATAGTATAGAAAATACTGTATATCAGTAAACAAATTCTTTCATAACAATGATAGAATCCTTGTATATGGGAAGGAGGAGTATATTATGAGAGTAAAAAGGTTTGTTCTTTTTGTATTGCTAGTCTTGTTTATCAGTATAATTTATAGTGCTTGTTCTAAAGAGGATGGAGAGGTTGTTGATAATAGCAATAGACTTTCTAATGAAGATTCTCTGCAGGATGATTCCAAATCGTTGATTGAAGATGAAAATGAAGAGATTAATATTAAAGAAGATGATGATATGCTTAAAGGAAATGAAAACGAAAAGGACATTGATAAAGAAGAGGATGTAACGGATGTAACGGAGGTAGAGATTGTTTCGCCATGGGTCTTATTATCTGAATCAAGCGTAGATACGAAAACTGACTATGCGGGGTTCTTAAACGAAGAGGTTGGTATAACAGTTGGTTATGCAGGAGAAATAAGCTATACGGATGATGGTGGGAATTTCTGGACAAAGAGCGACAATGTATCGGCCTGTCGCTACGGTCTAGATCTTTATGATGAATCTTTTATAGTTACTAGTGGAAATTCTGGTGTTAATTTGCTATCTAATGACAAAGGAAAAAGCTGGACCAAATTAACTGATTTTCCTCTAAAGCTAGGTGGTGAATACAATAAATTCATATCTGCGGTAGACAAAGACAATATTTTTATAGGCTCAAGGATATCACTTGGAAGGTCTGATGACGGAGGAGTAACATGGAAGGAGATTGAAATACCGGATGGATGTGACAGTATTGTAGGAATGTTTTTTATGACACCAGAAATTGGTTACTTGTTAAATCTTGATGGAACACTTTATATCACCAATGATTCCTGTAAAACCTGGTTGACACAAACAATTGATTTGCAGGGAGAAAAAATCGCATATACTAAGATGCCTTCTGCTGCAATTAATTTTCAGGATGTGGACCATGGAATGATAGTATTTGCTACTATGTCTTTTAAAGTATTCTGCATAAGAACAGAAGATGGTGGTAATACATGGGATAAGATAGATATGCCAAAAGTTTATTGTTTTACTCCTTATATATCGAGGGATGGACGCTTCTTAACTCTTTCATCAGGTATAAAAAAGGTATGCTTATACAAGTTTGAGACTGAATAACAAGGATTCCTCTAAAGCAGATATGATAAAACGAAACTACTTTAGAGGAATTTTTATTTATAGAGCCATGTATGTTTCTTACGATATTCTAAAGGAGAAGTCCCACTTATCTTTTTAAATGAACGAACAAAATGAGAAATATTAACAAAACCCACACGATACATTATTTCTGAAACCTGTAGAGCTGTATCCTGTAGCATAGCCATAGCTAAATGAATTCTAAGATTCATTAGATAACTCATAACAGTGTAACCAGTGGCCTTCTTAAAATACTCGTTTAGGGAGGTTCTGTTGATTTTAAATTCTTCTGTAAGTTGTATAAGATTGATTTTTTCATGGTAATGGTTCAATAGATATATAATAATATCGTTAATTATTACATCTTTCTCTGCTACTACTATGGAGTCGTCAGTCAAGGGTTCTACATATATACGGTCAATCACTAATAATAATTCCAGCAGCAATGATCTTGTACGACATGGCCAATACCAATCTCTTTGATCTGTCAACTCCTTATTTATCTGAGTAAGTATATTTTCTATTCGTAAGGATATTCCAGAATTAACATTTATCACTCCCTTATAATTAGGTAAACGCTTGATAAAAGCATTTAGCCAAGCAGCATCATGCGGATCACCCTCTATATATTCCTGGGGTGTCTGTCTTATGGATTTATAATCATAATGTGGATTTAGAAATTCAGGGTGATATACTAATTCTATAAGCTCATATTTATTAGTTGATTGTATTTTTATTGTCTCTGTCTCATTGATACAGCAAATAGCAGGTGCAATAAAAGACGAATAGCCTGCTTCGGTATCAATCATTCCCGCGCCTTTTGAAATAAAAATAAAGCGAAATCTGTCATCAATATTATTATCACAATAAACACCTTTTCTTACCACTACAGGAACCTTTACACCTACATAGAAATTAGTCCCTAATGTAAAAGATTTCATAGCATAGCATTCTCCTTCTTATCTATATATCTAAAATTAAGTTCAGCTTCAAGAAGTCGCTCTGTTTCCTTATGCCTGCGAAATGGCTCTATAATGTCAATAAAAAGAAGATGGACAGCCTCCCAAGTAAAGACCCAACCGCCAATAAGTAAACTCTCTAGGAAAACCCTTGATAGAAGAGAGCTTTGGCTAATATCGTTCAATAGGCCATATAGGAACAAAAGAATAAGTGCTATAAATAGTAAGGTAATCGAATTTCGAATAAATCTTTTCGTTTTTCTATGCTCCAACCGTTTTATAGCAGAATAGTAATTTCTATAGCTTAATCTAATTTGATCTTCTTTTTCTTTGCTAATTTCATCTATATCCAAAGTAAAGACTATTTCCAATTTCTTTCGTAAGGGTATATCTTCTGAACATAGGTCCAGAAATTCTACAAGCTCAGAATGTATATCACGTTTTCTTAAGGCGGAATTATCCCATTCGTGAAAAAAAACAAGATAATCTTCTAGAGCAATATCTATAATGACTCGCCCTGAATCGGGATTTTTCCTATATAAAGATTCATATTTATTTGATTTTTTCATGAGCTATTTATTAAGTACCTTTCTTAGATTATTGCTTTGATCATTTATTAAGGACATCTCATTGGTAACCTTACTTACAAGATCATATTGAGTCTCTATAGCGGCCAATACCTCCTCTGTGGACGCGGCATGCTCTTCGGATACTGCTGATATATTTTCCAGCTGTTCCATAATAGAATCGAAAGATGATGAGATATCTATAATCATTCCATTTTCCATCTCGACGCCCTCGGTAATAGCTTCAATAGAGTTTTCTAAGTTAATAAAGCCACATTTAACATTGCTTATAAACTTATTACCTACGTTAACTGCTTCTTTTCCTCCTGAAACCTTCTCAAGGGTTGTATTAGTTGCTTTATTAATTTCCTCAATAACCTCTACTATTTCCTTTACAGTTCTGTTACTCATTTCGGCCAATTTACCTATTTCAGACGCAACAACTGTAAAGCCTTTGCCTTGCTCGCCTGCTCTGGCAGCCTCTATGGAAGCATTAAGAGCCAATAGATTAGTTTGGTTTGCTATTGTAGTTACATCAGCAAGAGAATTATTTATTCTTTCCATACTTATCTTAAGCTCTGATATATTAGATAAGGAAATTCCTACTGCATTATCTATTGTATCCATTTGATCAACCATTTGATTTATTCCTTTGGAATTTTCCTCAATAACTTTCTTCATATTGTTTGAATGTGATTTGGTATCATGGGATAATACTTTGGTTTTTTCTATTATACTAGTAGCATCATTTGCATTAGAGACAATTTTCTCAGTACTTGCAGCGCTTTCACTGACACCCTTTGCCATTTCTTCAACAGCATCCCTTGTCTGGTCACTCATTTGTTCAATGTTTTTTATAAATGTAAATGATTCTTCAATACTAGTATTTAATATAGCCGTATCATTATCAATTAACTTCATAGTATCTTCCAATTGCTCCAATAACTCATTGGAATTCTGCTCTTTGGTAAAGGCAGACATAATATATTCGTTACCCCATCTAGTAAGAAAGAAGAATACAATTAATATGAAATCAAAGGTTAGCAATGTTCTTACAAAAGCCGATGTCGAATATCCTGGTCCCATAACTCCCAAAGGATCTAGAAGATAGAAAATAATAAGTGATATATTTAATAAGAAGCCATGAATTATAAGGAGTTTTACCCTAAAATACATGGCTATCATAGCTACTGTACCCAAATATATTAAAAATATTGTTATGGTGTTTGATCCCTGCTGTAGGTGGCTTACATATCCGCCAGCTATTACTATCGAAATAGTTGTTACTACAGGAGAAATGTTATCGAATTTGTCGGATTTGTTATTAAGAAATGCAGCTATAGCTCCGATTATTGCCGTTGAGTATGTACTAAGCATTACCTTAATGCCATATGATACACCGGAGGATGCAAAAGCCTGAAATGTTAGAAGAGTAGCAATAATAAGAATAATCATAACTATGAACTTGTTTGTTCGATTTACCTTAAATCTTAATAATACATTATCTTTCATAATAGTGTCTCCTCGTATTATACTATAATAATAATATTTATCCTTAGGATTTATAATAGATATAAAAATGCAAATAAAAAGGATTAATTTATGTATATTTTAACACAATATTGAATTTTATTCCAGTAAGTATTTAGTATTATAGAAATCGACGAATATGAGCAGGCGATAGATTTCATTGTAATAACGAATTTTAGGAATTACTAGTGTACAGCTTTCTTATGCGTTATTTATGTCTATAGTGCTGGATAGAGGTGTACCGATAAGAATTTTATTTTTACCTGAGAACTTAGCTTGATACATTATTTTATCAGCCAGTTGAAAAAGGTCGTGAGCATTAAAATCCAGAGACGGATAAGCTGCTATACCACAAGAAAAAGAGATATTAAGCTTTGGATTATGACCAAAGTCATGGTTATATATGTTTTTCTGTGCTGCCTCTATCATAGTCTTTGCATGTGTTGGAGATGTTTTTGGAAATACTATGGTGAATTCTTCTCCACCGTATCTAAAAACATGTCCCTGCGTACTGCAGCAGTATTGTAGCTGAGCAGCTATAAATATAAGAACCTCATTAGCGTTATCATGTCCCCATGCATCGTTTACAGCCTTGAAGTTATCAATATCAATAACCGCTAGTGTTAAAGGCATTTCATCTTTTTTAATGGCTGCATCCAGGGTGTTATAAAAACTGGCTATATTATATAGTCCTGTTAAGGGATCACATTTTATGAGTTCCTCTAATTGTAGCTGCTTAAATGCTCCGGCTTTTACTATATTATTCTTGTCCTTTTCTATATCGGTCAATAGATTTGTAAGAATGGAGCAACCGAGAATTAGTAATACGCCTATAAAAACTTCAAGTGTATGGAAGATATCATTTGTTTGCGCGTCAGTAACAGCTACAAACGAACTAATAAGCATAAAAATAATTGAGATAAGTGTAACAACATTAGTCATCGTTTTCTTGCTATAGATTACTGTTAATATAATTGGAATGACATAAAGAATACTTGTAAATATAAAAACATTATGAACACAAGCAATAATAAATAACTGACAGGTTATAATTAGTATAGAGAAATAATTTTTCATTGTTTCGGATAGTGCTATACTATTATTTATGTATCTACCTATAACAACAAGTAGGAAATAGCTTGAAGAAGGAAGAATTATATATAATAAAACGTATTTGGGTATAGATAAGCCAATCATTTCGGGAAGAAATCTATACATTAAATGTGATACGATTATTTCCAAAAGTAATGTAAAGATTGCAATTATTAAGGCCGCATTATTGAGCTTTTTTCTCCACTTATTATATAAATTTGAAAATTGATCCATATTTATCGCTTCCTTAATTATAATGAAAACTAGGTAATTATTCCTACTTTTCATTATACATGTAATATCGGAAAGATGCAAAGCAAATTTTAAAATTAGTATAGAATCCTTGAGTTTACTATGGTATTATTAAGATAGACGTAAATTAGTAACTTAAGGAAAACGAGATATAAACTAAAATACTGAAGAAGGGGTGTAAACATGGATTTTGTGATAAGTCAAGATATGCTAAAAAGCGTACAAGCAAAAGTGGATAATTTTTCAGTACATTGCGGAATGTTTTACCGAGAGAATGAAGCCTTCTCCGGAGTAAATAAAATTGCTGGAAAGGTTATGCATGATATTGAGATGGTATTTGGATATTCTCCTTACGCAACCAATGACAGAAGATATCTTGAAAAAAATGCTGTTATCTATGGAACTGTGGATCACAGCCCGATGCTTTATGAGCTTGATGAGAAAAAGCATATTAATTTGGCTGAGATAAAAGGAAAGAGAGAAGTGTATTTGTTCCAGGTAGTAAGCAATCCCTTCGAGGGTGTTGAATCAGCCTTAGTAATTGCAGGAAGTGATAAAAGAGGCACCATCTATGGACTATTTCATCTGTCGGAGCTACTTGGGGTTTCTCCTCTTGTAGACTGGTGTGGTATTAAGCCACAAGTAAAGGACTCATTCACACTTAAGAAGGATATGAAATATATATCTAAGGAGCCCTCAGTCAGGTATAGAGGATTCTTTATCAATGATGAATGGCCGGCCTTCGGTAACTGGACTAATAAGCTATTTGGTGGCTTTAATGCCAAGATGTATGAGCATGTATTCGAACTTTTGCTGAGACTAAAGGGTAATTATATGTGGCCTGCTATGTGGTCAGCAAGATTTAGTGAAGATGGACCCGGACTATTAAATGCAGAGCTAGCAGACGAATACGGGGTAGTTATGGGGGCTTCTCATCACGAGCCATGTCTACGTAATGGAGAAGAGTATAAGTATCTTCGCGGAAAAGATTCAATCTATGGTGATGCTTGGAACTTCACATCAAACAGGGAGGGAATTACTCGTTTCTGGGAGGATGGCCTTAAGCGTAGCGGTAAATTTGAAAATGTTATTACAGTAGGTATGCGTGGTGAAGCTGATACTGCAATTATGGGAAGAAAAGCCACACTAGCCGATAATATAAATCTGCTTAGAGATGTACTTAAGACGCAAAATCAGCTGATAAAGGATAATGTCAATCCAAATCTAAAAGAGGTTCCCAGAATGTTAGCCCTATATAAGGAGGTTGAACCCTTCTTTTATGGTGATAAGGATACACCTGGCTTAATGGGTTGCCAAGAGCTTGAGGATGTAATTCTTATGCTTTGTGATGATAATCATGGTAACCTTAGAACCTTACCTACCAAGGAAATGCGTAACCATAGTGGCGGTTACGGTATGTATTATCATTTTGATTACCATGGTGGACCTATATCCTATGAGTGGGTCAATAGCTCCTACCTTCCGAAGATTTGGGAGCAAATGAGCATGGCATATGACTTTGGTGTTCGTGACTTGTGGATAGTAAATGTAGGCGATATAAGTACTCAGGAATTCCCCATATCATATTTCCTAGACCTAGCATATGATTTTGATAAGTGGGGAACCGGAGCAATCAATAATACAGAAGCATATACAAAACTATGGGTAGAGACTCAGTTTTCAGGAATGCTTAATGAAGAGCAAAAGGAAAATGTATGTGAGCTATTGACAGGCTATACCAAGCTTGCTCATAAGCGTAGACCTGAGCATATGAATCCCGATGTTTACCATCCTGTAAATTATAAGGAAGCAGATAATACATTAAAGGAAATTGAACACCTCTTAGGATTAGCAGATAAGCTATATAAAGAGCTATCACCGGACAAGCTGTCTTTATACTTTGCTCAGGTATATTATCCTGCCGTAGGTAATCTTAATCTACAGAAGATGCATCTGCTTGCAGGAAAGAATCATTATGATGCTAAGCTAGGTAAAATGGAAGCCAACAAGCTACCTGATAGGATTGCCGAATGCCTAAAGAGGGATAGAGACCTAGTTGAGCAGTATCACACTATAGATGATGGCAGATGGTATGGACTGGGTCTATCAGAGCATATCGGATTTGTTCATTGGAATGAAGAGGAATGTCAAAATCCTGTAGTATGTCATGTATTACCTGCTAACAAGCCTAGACTTCTTGTATCAATTGATGGGACCGAGGAGCGCTCCGAGGGTGCCGCATGGCATAAGAATAAAATATATATGAATAGCTTCTTAGAGCCTGATGTAAAAGAAGCAACATTTACTATCTCAAGTATTAGTGATAAGGTTGCTGAGTATGAGATTACAAGTAACAATAAGTGGCTAATCTGCTCCAAAACGAAAGGAAACTTAGACGGTATAGATAACACATCTGATATTATAACAGTTAAAATTGATCGTAATACTATGGGAGATGAGACCGAAGGGAGCTTAGTTATAAAAATGCCCTGTGGTAAATGTACTATTCTTGTACCCGCAGAATTACCCGATTTGACAGGCTTATCGGAGATGACATTTGTAAATACCAATGGATATATTTCTATAGAAGCCGAGCATTATTTTAAAAAGAAGGAAATGATAAATGAAGAGGGAGGTATTAACGAATTTAAAGTGCTTTATGGCTACGGTAAGACATTGTCCGCCCTTAAGGCATTTCCGACCACAGAATACTTTACACCGGGTAAGGATGCACCCTATATCGAATATCGTTTTGCTACTAAAGAAGAGGGTGACTACGAAGCCCTGCTATATCTGCAGCCTTCGAATCCCGTAAGTATTGAAAATATTTTAAACTATGGTGTCCAGATAAATGATGATAGCATAGATCTTGTCAATATAATTCCTGAGGGATATTATGTTGGTAATGCTCTATGGGATGAAAGAGTTCTTAATAATATCCATAGGCATAGTAGCGCAATTAAATGTAAAGAAGGGGTGAATACTCTTCGAATTTATGCCGCAAGCCCAGGATTAGTGTTAGAGAAGCTTGTAATTTATTCTAAGGGCAATAAACCTGCTGAAAGCTATCTTGGACCGGCTGAGACCTATTATGTGGGTAAATAAATTTACAATCTTCTTAGATAAAGCATACAGCATCTAACAGAAATTTATCAGAAATATTGAGTGAAAAGAATCGGGTAAGCTAAAGTATTAGATAAAAACCTGATGAAACATAGTCTGTAGTGTAATAAAAAAGGAAAATCTGTAAACGAGATTTTCCTTTTTTTTCTGTTTTGGAATTGATTTGTATGTATTATCGTTATATAATCCAAGTACTGGAAAAATATGTTAATATATAAAATTTGATAAGTTATTATAAATAAAACTGTAAATATATTAATAAAGTATGCAAACATAAGTGAATATATATTGTAAATTGAGCTTAACAATGGAAGCAAAGTCTTTTAGTACAAGGAGGTAATATAGTGAAAAACCGGTATTTGGTATGGCTAATGAGTATTGGAATATTAGTTGCAGTCATTATAGTCGGAGTAGTAGCACGAAAAAATTTATACATATATAGCAAAGCGGATGTAGTAATGGCATCAACACATATAAGTAACACAAGAGATGATAAATTTGGTGGCGGAACATACAAGCTGGATAGCTATTTAATATATTTACAAGACTACTTAAGTACATCTGAAGTGAAGTTAAGCACAGATGATGAAAGTAAAAAAGAAGATCTTCTTCAGGAATTAAAAACTATTGCTAATCTGGAAAAAGAAAATAGTATAAAGCATATGTCTATTGATGGTAGAGAGATAGCAATTAGTCTTCTTAAAAACATTTATAATATATATGGAATAAGCATCTCCTTTAGTTTGGATGGAGAAATTCAAAATGTAAACGACCCATTAGGTAATCCGATCTACCAAAATGATGAAAAAATATTAAAAATGGAATTTCAGGTAATTCATTTAGCTGTCGTTATATGC
>JAAYJU010000245.1 GCA_012522735.1 Clostridiales bacterium
CTAAATTCAGCAGATTATTGGTACAATGAGAGTGCATCTATCGAAAACCTCCTTTTAATGTTTGTTTGGATGACTGGCATTTATTTTAGAGGCTTCGTATAGATGCATTTTAATATAAAAAATAAAAGGTTGGAAGTATGTTTTCACATACCCCAACATTTATTATAGAACCGGATTTTTTTCTTGGCCTCTTTTACTTTGGGATAAAACCGAGTTCCTTTTATTTAGCCAATTAAATAACTGGTATAATGGGTTAAAAAGTACTAATGCAATAGCATAATTACTGATACAATGTATTGCGTCAAAGGGTATTCCGCTAATAATACCAGACATAGCCATATGAGCTCCTCCGATAAAAAAGTATGGAATTGAGCAAAGTGCTCCAAAGCTTAGCCCAAAAGCCCCTGAGAGTATCGCCCAGAAGAATGGAGAACGTTTATCCTTAAAGAGCATAGTAATTAGCATAAGGATAGTCCATACATATAGGTAGTTTATCCACCAAATTCCAAACCCAAAGATTAATCCCTCAGCTATGACGAAGATATAGATGATATATAAGGTTTTCCATCCATATATAAGGGTGCATATAATTATTAGCAAGGACACAAGCTCAATATTTGGCAGAAAAGATAGACCAACCTGTACAGTTATAAGTAAAGCCGACATAATTCCTACAATTACAATATCCTTAGTCCGCATAGGCATCCTCGCATTCTTAGTAGCCTTCCATAAGTGTCAGCTCATATTGATCCTTATCCTGAATATTAATCTCATTAACACCATACTCTATATATTCTCCGCCTTTAGTAATAGACCACCATTCATTCTTATCCTCATCGGCACGACGCTTGTTAACCTCTACGATATAGAAGCCGTAAGAACTTTCTCTGCCCCTTATTAGGTTTTCTTCATCCAGTGCTTGACGTAATGTTAATGCGTCTGTAGATAGAGTAAATTCCTGCACTTCTTCATCGGGAACAATAACCTGTATTACAATTTCTTTGCTTCCTACAGAGGATGGATTGTTTCTGTTAAAGAATAAAAATAGCAATAAAACGGTTACAAGGAATAGTCCCAGTGTTCCCAAAAATACCTTTAAAAAATATTTCGCTTCTTTCATAATTTCGCTCCTTTCTTTAAGCGCCAAATACTACAGATAACTTCTACATCATTAAGAATAATTTTGTTTTAGGCATTTAATTTTAAATAGGACGAGTTTTCCTATAATAAAAAAGCCTTTCCCACAATAGGAAAGGACAATAAAGAAAGTCTCTTTATTATACCCTTGTCCATGACTCGTGGAACTATTGGTAGAGGTTTTAAGCAGATATTCTGACTTATGGATCATAGCCTTTGCTCTGGCCTTCCCAGATATCCTGCGATAGCGGTTAGTATCAGCTATACATCTTTCTATCCAGTGGCATATGTAAATCTACGTAGAGCAGGCTCCCCATTTACAGCGGCGAGACCGTACAGGATTTGCACCTGTTTCCCTATTAACTCCAAAGGCTATATTTCATAGCCTAGGAATACTTAAAACCAATATATTGTTGTTTGATATATGTTTATTACTATATATCGTTTTTAAAGTATACAATAGACGGTTAATTATGTCAATAACTCTTGCATAATAAAGATTGTTATAGTCTTGCATAATAAAGATTGTTATAGCCAGCCTTATTGATAATATTTAACCAGCCTTATTAAGAAATATTTGATAAAATAAAGCTTTATGTTATACTATACAAGATAGGCTACTTAGCCCATACGTAAACAAAAATAAGGAGACAAGGAATGAAAATCACACAAAAACCATTTGGAAGGACAGAGAACGGTGAAGATGCTACTTTGTATACATTGACCAATAATAACGGTATGAAGATATCATTTACGGATTTCGGAGCCAATATAGTGAGTATAATTGTTCCCGATAGAGAGGGAAACCTTGAGGATGTAGCCCTAGGCTATAAAAATATCAGTGGTTATGAGGATAATAAGCCCGGTTTTGGTTCCTTAATTGGAAGGTGTGCCAATCGTATCGGTGGAGCTAAGTTTGAACTGAATGGGAAGGTATATGCTCTAGAAAAGAACGAGGGTGAGAACAATCTTCATGGTGGTAACCCGGCATATAATAGGGTGATGTATGAGACTGAGGTCTATGAGGAAGAGGATATGATAAGCCTTGAATTCTCGAGACTGAGCCCTCATATGGAGCAAGGATTTCCCGGTAATTTCGATATAACCGTAACCTATAGTCTTACTGAAAATAACGAACTGGTAATTGAATATCATGGAGTTTCGGATAGGGATACCGTAGTCAATCTTACTAATCACTCTTATTTTAACCTTTCCGGTCATAATAGTGGAAGTATTCTTGATCATAAGGTATGGATTAAGTCTGATCAGTTTACACCTACTGCCGATGATCTTATCCCTACCGGTGAATTCAGAGATGTTGATGGTACTCCTATGGATTTCAGGACATTAAAAAGAATCGGCGATAATATAGATGACAATTACCAACCTCTTAATCAAGCAGGTGGATATGATCACAATTATGTTCTTGATAATAGATATGATGAAGTCACGAAGGTAGCAGAGCTTTTGGATGAAAAAAGCGGCAGAGTCATGGAGGTTTTTACAGATTGTCCGGGAATACAATTTTATACCAGCAATATGCTCACACCCGTTGAAAATGGCAAGGACGGGGCGACATATGGTAAAAGGACCGGAGTATGCTTTGAGACCCAGCATTTTCCTAATGCTTGCAATACAAAGTCCTTCCCGAGTAGCGTCCTAAAAGCCGGTGATGCTTATGAATTTGTAACAATCTATAAATTCCTATATAGATAATATAAAATATGATGTCAGTAAATAAAAAAGTCTTTATATAACCATAATGCACCTTAGAAGAACACGGGCTCTGATGTGTAATGTCGTTACGGACTGATAATCCGTAAAAGACATACATATTAGGGCCCGTGTCATACGAACAGAATGTTCGTATTTTATACTTTGAATTATTTTGTACCGTAAATACGATCTCCGGCATCGCCTAGACCTGGAAGGATATAACCGTTTTCATTTAATCTGTCATCCAAATTGCCTATATAGATACTAACATCAGGATGAGCTTTTTGTAATCGTTCTACACCTTCGGGGGCTGCGATTAAGCATAAGAAGCGGATTTTTTTGATTCCACGCTTTTTTAAAAGATCTATAGCTGCGACTGCTGATCCGCCCGTTGCAAGCATTGGATCTACTACAAACATTTCGCGGTCTGCTGCATCAGATGGGAGCTTACAGAAGTATTCGACTGGTTCTAAGGTTTCTTCATTTCTATATAAACCTATATGTCCTACCTTAGCATTGGGGATTAGGTTAAGAATTCCGTCCGCCATATGAAGTCCTGCTCTAAGAATTGGTACAATGCAAAGCTTTTTGCCTTCGATTTCCTTTGCCATTGTTTTTGTAAGGGGTGTTTCAACCTCAATTTCTGTAAGAGGAAGATTTCTAGTTGCTTCATAACAAATTAGCATTGCAACTTCAGTTACTAAATCCCTAAACTCCTTCGTTGATGTGGTTTTGCGTCTCATAATACCAAGTTTATGATGGATTAGTGGATGGTCCATAATTATTACTTCTGACATTATTAATACCTCCTGATTATAGAATAAGTACGGAATGAAGAATTGCCAGCTAAAATTCCTCATTAAATTATAACAAATAAAACGACTATATAAAAGGTTTATTTTAATATATCGTGAAAAAATGTTTTTCTAAGGGAGTGTTGGTAAAATTAGGTATTTAATAGACGAAAAAGATTTAAAAATAGCTCTGTTTAACAGAGCTATAAAAAGAGGAGAAGCCCGGTAGAGGGGGGAGGGTAGCTGCCGGGCTTGTTTTATGAAAAAAATTGTCTTGTAAGCTTATTTTATTGTCTAACTATTTTCTAACTTCTTTGTTTCTAAATATATTATAGGTTTTAAATATGATGTTTGTGTGGATAGATTATGAACAAATTGTTAATATTTTATGGTATAATAGACAAAATAGCAATTATTAGAGCTTCGTCTTTGAAAGGAGTGGAAGATTTGATTCAAAATATAGTTAAAGCACAAAAAGCCTTTTTCAATACAGGTAAAACAAAAAGCTATTCCTTTCGCATGAGAGCTTTAGGCAGCTTAAGGAAAGCTATTCTAAGTAATGAGGATTTACTTTATGATGCATTGGCATCTGATTTGAATAAATCTAAATTCGAATCTTATCTATGTGAGATTGGAATTGTTCTTGATGAGATTAATTTTCATAGGAAACGTCTACGTCTCTGGATGATGAAACAGCCGGTCATGCCTTCTCTTGGACAGCTACCTGGAAGCTGTTATCGCTCTGCTGAACCCTATGGGGTGACACTTATTATGGCGCCTTGGAATTATCCTATAAACCTATGTATGGAGCCTTTAATCGGTGCAATCTCAGCTGGAAATACCGCTATACTTAAGCCCTCCGGATATGCCCCGGCTACAAGTAAGGCTATACAAAAGATCATATCAGAAGCTTTTCCGTCTTATTATATTGCTGTAGTAGAGGGAGGAAGAGAGGAGAATACTTCGCTTCTAAAGGAAGAGTTTGACTTTATATTTTTTACAGGAAGCCCTGTTGTTGGCAAGGTTGTAATGGAAGCTGCATCTAAACACCTGACCCCTATTACACTGGAGTTAGGTGGAAAAAGCCCTGTGGTTGTGGATAATAAAGCAAATATTAAGCTTGCAGCCAGACGAATAGCATTTGGCAAGGTAACCAATGGAGGCCAAACCTGTGTGGCACCGGATTATTTACTAATTCATAAGAGTGTAAGAGATAAGTTTGTAAAGGAATATAAAGTCGAGTTACAGAGGTTATTTCCGAATGGAGATATGTCAGATATGGTCACAATTATATCAAAGCATCATTATGATAGATTAAAAGTATTAATGGCAGATGGACGTATCATACTAGGAGGCCAATATGATGATAAGAGACGTTTTATTATGCCAACATTGATAGATAAGGTGGATTTAGATAGTCCCATTATGAAGGAGGAAATCTTTGGTCCAATTCTTCCGATGATAACCTATGAAAGATTAGATGAATGCATCGATATTATAAAAGGATTTTCTAAGCCTTTAGCACTTTATATATTTTCTGAGGATAATAGGAGAATTAATAAGATACTTGATAGCTGTTCCTTTGGAGGAGGCTGTGTTAATGATACTATAATGCACTTGGCAAATCCCAGACTTCCTTTCGGCGGGGTAGGTGCTTCAGGTATGGGAAGCTATCATGGAAGAAGGAGCTTTGAAACCTTTTCTCATTACAGAAGCATATTTCGCCAGAGCACTAAAATAGATATTCCTCTTCGCTATATGCCTTACACAGATGGGAAGTTCAAAATTATTAAAAAGGTACTAGGCTAGAAGAATAACCCTTGAGAGTATTTTTTTAAAGTCTGCTATTATCTATACAATGCTAATGATAATGCAGGCTTTTTTACTTTATAGGAAATTGCTCCATTCCAAAGAAACAGGAAATAAAATGCCTGCACAGAGGCAGGCATTAGAAGCAGATGATTGCAGATTAGAAGATATAAAAGCCTTCTTCCTCGGAATCA
>JAAYJU010000246.1 GCA_012522735.1 Clostridiales bacterium
ATCATTATTTGTTTCTACATTAGCTTCGTTAGGATAAGCAAAAGGCAGCTCATGTGTTGATGCCTTGGCTCTACCCGGTATCATAGCAACCATAAATGTCATTATAAGAAGACACGCCAGTACCCTTTTCCTAGACTTCATTAAAATACCTCCTCCATAAACTATAAATAATAAATCCAACTTAATTTTAGTCCAAAAGACTCATGGATACAATATAGGCTGCACCAAAGTGTCGAAATATAGCATGAAAGTATAACGGTGCCAAGTACGGTACAGACACCAAGCCTATCCCCTACCTCTCTACTTACTTTCTTTCCCACCTTATCCAAGAATCCCATATGGTTTTGTTAAGTAATATCATTTACAATTATATACATAACAAACAAATAGTCAGAATAGTCAAATACAAGGAGGTATTCATGAATATTCTAAAAAAAGCTGGAGTATTTATCGCCGCTCTATTGCTTTCTCTTACCATGCTCTCATCATTTGCTTATGCAGCAGATTACACCATAGTTCCTAATGATTCACTATATCACATCGGCCTGTTGTTCAAGACATCGGCAAACGCCTTAATGTCTGATAACAATTTAAGCTCGTCTGTGATATATCCCGGGCAAAAAATTATGGTCCCCGCCCAGGTCTATACTGTTAAAAGCGGAGATACCATGTTTCTGATTGCCACAAGACATAATATTTCACTTGCAGACCTTAGAAAGGCTAACAATAAATGGGACAACCTGATTATTCCGGGACAAAGGTTAATTCTTCCCGGTATCAAGCCCACCGGAGGCTCTACGGGCTCATCCTCTAACTCATCCTCTTCGGCTACCCCCGGTTCCGGAACAGTAATACCTTATAAGAATTCAGAGGTGGATTTACTGGCAAGACTTATCGCCGCAGAAGCTATAGGCGAGCCCTATGATGCCATGGTTGCTGTAGGTGCCGTAGTAGTAAATCGTGTTAAGAGTCCAGAATGGCCAAATAGCATTAGCGCGGTTATTAATCACGTAAGTGCCGGACATTATCAGTTTAGCCCTGTGCAGAACGGCTTTATCAATAAGCCTGCTACAGATGACACGATTCGTGCCGCATGGGCAGCCTTATACGGTGCTGATCCCAGTAAGGGAGCCATGTTCTATTATGACAGTAGCTCAACAAACCAGTGGATTCGTTCAAAGCCTGTAACAGCTCGAATTGGTAATATGATATTTGCAAAATAAAGAGCCATACCAAAAACGGTACCAGGCACCAATGTCAACCATTCTGATCAAAACAGTTGACATTGGTACCTGGTACATTTTATATAAGTAAATTCCATTTGACTTTTTTCTAATTTACATTATGATAGAGTATAGTGTTTTTGATGTTTTTTCGGACAGAATTTTTACCATAGGATAATAGACTTATTAATCAGAAAAAGCCTTATGAAAAATTCTAAATTAACCGATAATTTACATAGAATATATTAGGAGGTTACTTTATGAAGGCCGGGTTTGATCCACAGAAATATATAGAGGAGCAATCGAAATATATCTTGGAACGAGTAAATAATTATGACAAGCTTTATCTGGAATTTGGCGGGAAATTAATAGGTGACAAGCATGCAAAGCGAGTCCTTCCAGGATTTGACGAGGACGCCAAAATCAAACTACTTCAAAAGCTTAAGGATCAGGCGGAGATAATAATATCCGTATACGCCGGTGACATAGAAAGAAATAAAATACGGGGTGATTTTGGGATTACCTATGATATGGAGGTCCTGAGGCTTCTGGATGATTTCCGCAGCTTTGACCTTAAGGTAAATAGTGTGGTAATTACAAGATATAGTAAGCAGCCCGCAACAGATGTATTTGTCAATAAGCTTGAAAGACGAAATATTAAGGTATATAAGCATACCACCATCCCCGGCTATCCTGCCGATGTGGATACCATAGTAAGCGAAGCCGGTTACGGAAGCAATCCATATATAACAACTACCATGCCAATCGTGGTAGTAACTGCTCCCGGTGCCAATAGCGGTAAGCTTGCCACCTGTCTAAGCCAGCTATACCATGATTATAAGAATGGACGCGAGGCTGGTTATTCTAAATTTGAAACATTTCCGGTATGGAATCTACCTCTAAAGCATCCGGTTAATCTAGCCTACGAGGCAGCCACTATAGACCTAAAGGATGTCAATATGATTGATAACTTTCATTTCGAAAAATATCACGAGGTAGCGGTAAATTATAATAGAGATATGGAGATGTTCCCTGTAGTCAAAAGAATTATTGAGAAGATTACAGGTAAAGAATCCGTATATTTCTCACCCACAGATATGGGTGTTAATAGAGTTGGCTTTGGAATATTAGATGATGATATAGTATCAGAAGCATCCAAGCAGGAAATAATCCGCAGATATTTCGCGACTGCCTGTGATTTTAAGAAGGGGCTATTAGATGAGGAATCCTTAAATCGTATGAAGGTCATCATGGAGGAGCTATCCCTAAAGCAGGAGGATAGACCCTGTGTAATACCTGCCAGAGATTATGCTGCCAAGCTTAGAGATAAGGGTCACGAGAACGATACGGTCTCTGTTATGGCCTTTGAAATGTCCGATGGTAAAATTATAACCGGCAGAAGCTCATCAACCATGGACTGTAGCTCTGCTGCCCTATTAAATGCTATTAAATACCTTGGCGGAATCGCCGATGAAATCTTTCTCCTGTCTCCTTTAATTCTAAGTACTATTCGTGATTTAAAGGAAAAGGATCTGAAAAGTAAGATAACCCATTTAAATGCAAATGAGATATTAATTGCTCTTTCTATATGTGCCGTTACAAATCCCACGGCCCAGCTGGCATACGATAAATTATCCTTACTAAAAGGAATCCAAGCTCACTGTACCTCAATGCTCAATAAAAACGATGAGCAGATACTAAGAAAGCTTGGAATAGATGTAA
>JAAYJU010000247.1 GCA_012522735.1 Clostridiales bacterium
ACATACAACACGCCTCCGTCACCATACTCTATCTTAATATAATCCTTAGTTATCTTGTCTACTTCAATCTTCTCGATACCCTTGTATACACCAAGCCCATGGTTCTCATGAACTACATAATCACCGGGCGTAAGCTCAGTAAAGCTTTGAATCTGTCTTCCCTCATGGGAGGATTTCTTCTTCCTTTTTTTCTTTCTTTCGGCTCCAAATATATCACTTTCCGAGATAATAACCAGCTTAATAAGAGGATATTCAAAGCCTCTCCTTAGATTGCCGTAGGCAACCATGATTTCGCCGTCCTGAAGAATCCGGTCCATATCCTCACTATAGAAGGCATTTATCTTAAAATCATAAAGATCATCGACAAGACGCTTGGCCCTTGTTCTTGAACCTGACAGAAGGATAACACGATATTTGTTCTTCTTCCAGCGCTCCAAGTCCTTTACCAGAACATCAAAATTCTTGTGATAGGAGGCTGTGGTCTGAACAGTAAAATCATACTTCCTCTTAGGACTTATATAGCTGTTCCTCGGCTCCATGGTAGAGATAAGCAGGGTGCTTTTCTTTGAAAGTATATTAAGAACGTCCTTATAGCCATAGATTACATCCATCTGTCCCGGAAGGATATAGCCATTCTCGATACGGCCAATCATACCCTCACGAAACTCTGTCTCCACAGCATCGCCCTTCTCAGACAGCCTTCCCGGCTCGTCCAGAAAAAATAGTGCATCCTCGTTGTCAAAATACTCATAAAAGCTCATAGTATTATCATAAAAATAATTAATATAGCTTTCCAAAGCCATGGTGCCCTGGTAGGCCTCTAGATTATCTTTAAACTCTGCAATAATCTTACGAATCCTTGCCGCTTCCTCGGTCTTAAACTGATCCCGAAGATTTTGTATATATTGCTTCTCTTCCTCATCTATCCTCCTAAGGCCTGCTGCCATCCGCTTCTCATCCGGTATAATCTCAGCAGCCGGATAAATAATCAGCTTATCCACCTGCTCGATAGAGCGCTGGCTGCTGATATCAAAGGTTCTGATAGAATCAATCTCGTCACCCCATAGCTCAATCCTGTAAGGGGCTTCCTCCGTAAGAGGAAATATATCAATAATACCCCCACGAATAGCAAAATCTCCCGGGGCTTCTACCTGTGCCTGTCTCTCATATCCAAGCCTTGTAAGGGTGGCACCAAAGTCAGACAGCTTAATAACAGAATCATGAGTGATAGTAATCACCCTGTCCATGATCATCTTAAGCGGAAGTAGCCTATCCATACCACCGTCAAGACTCATAACTATGGTGGTGGGTAGCTTCTCAATAATCCTGCGTATTATCTTAAGTCTATCTATTACAATGGCTCTTCCGTGAATATCTGCACTGTAAAAAATAATATCCTTTGCCGGATATAGGAATACATTTCTATCATATAGACGGTAATCCTCATATATTTCCTTAGCCTTTAGATCGTTGTAGGTAACGATAATTTTAAAGGTTATACCTTCACCAAGTCCATGGATGAGGTGACATTTTTGCGAATCAATACAGCCGGTAATTTGTACCGGCAGGGTATTCATTATTATATTATCCCTGATGTCATTAAACTCCTTTAATTCCTTCAAGGGTTCTGTAAAGGTCTTCAACTAGGGCTCCTCCTGATAGTCGTGGTACTGAGAATGCTAATTCTTGTATATAATTATATCTTGTTTTGTCATTGTTGGATTATATATGTCTATATGTCATCACGAGGTTCTTTCTTGCGAAAGAGCTTGCTAAAGAG
>JAAYJU010000248.1 GCA_012522735.1 Clostridiales bacterium
ATGTCCCTGTCAACCAATCATATGGACTCAATAACCAAGGCTCTAAATAATATTCGGGATATAAGGGTCAGTACCATTAATAACAATCTAATAGAAGCCATTGAAGCTGCTATTAATGAAATAAGCATACCGGATAATATAGAGCTCATCAAAATATATCATGACACTGAGGTCTATAGCGATTTTGATATGTACCATATGAAGCAGGTTATAATTAACCTAATTGCAAATGCCATAGATGCTATCTATACTAAAAATAATGATAATGCTATTATTAAAATAACCGTAAACTCCAGTATGGATTGGATTTACCTATCTATTATGGACAACGGAAGTGGAATTCCAAAAAAACTTATCAAAAAAATTATTAATCCATACTTTTCTACTAAGTCTAAGCAAAATAATTGGGGCATAGGCCTATCCTATGTGTTTCGCATCATTAATGCCCATTATGGTCACATGCGAATAAAAAGTAAAAAGGATGAATATACCAATGTAGAAATCCTATTACCAAGAAGCAAACAGATTGGAGGTAAGAATGGATAAAATAAAAATTTTAATAGTAGATGATATGGCGGATATACGAGAGTATTTTCAAATGATACTATCAAGAGAGCCGGATATCGAGGTAATCGGTACAGCCACCTCAGGTATAGAAGCAGTTCAAAAGACCAAGGACCTTATGCCCGATGTTATACTAATGGATATCCAAATGGAGACAAGAACTGCCGGTATAGATGCCACGAATACAATAATATCCGCTAATCCTGATGTAAAGATTATAGTATTGACAATACACGAAGAGGATGAATATATATTTCAGGCTTATTGTGCCGGAGTTATGGATTATATAGTAAAGACCGATTCCATCTCACAGATACTGAATTCCATCAGAACCGTATATGCCAATAAGCTTATGCTGCGACCAGGGGTAGCTAATAAGATCATCGATGAATTTACCCGAATGAAGACTCAGCAGACAAGTATGATATACGTCCTCAATATCGTCTCTAGACTAACCAATAGTGAATATGAAATCCTCAAGTCATTCTATCAGGGAGGAACATACAAGTCTATATCAGAGACCAGATACGTATCTATTTCCACCATAAAAAGTCAGGTAAACAGTATTCTTAAAAAATTTGAGATGAAGAGCATGAAGGAAGTTGTAAAATTACTAAAGCAAATAAATATGTCAGAATTTATCGACCAATAAGACGGTGAAACGGTGCCAGGCACCATTACGAAAGTGTTACACAGAGTTAACAAAATCGTAATGGTGCCTGGCACCGTTACAGAATTATTACAGAATTGTATTTATTTGTTTATCGTCTAGCCATGCGTAGATATTATCAAAGGCAATCTGTGCTCTTCTTACCATGGATTCGCTGGTTGCGAAGGCTACATGAGGAGTAAGCAAGGTGTTATCTGTAGTTACCAGTACATGATTAGTAGGTAGAGGAGGCTCAATCTCAAATACATCGATTGCAGCACCGGCAAGCCTCTTCTCCTTTAAGGCCTTTGCTGTAGCTTCTATATCGATAACAGGACCTCTTGCACAGTTAACAAGTAAAGCACTTGGTTTCATAAGCTTTAGCTTATCCTCGTTAATAAGGTTTCTTGTTCCTTCCATAAGAGGAGTATGAAGTGTTACGATATCACTTTCTTTTAGAAGCTCTTCTAGGGATACATACTTAATCCCCAAGTCCTCTCCTTCTTTCTTGGCTACTACATCATATCCCAGTAGCTTACAACCAAACACACTTAATAGCTTGGCAACAGTAAGACCGATTTTACCTGTTCCTACTATACCTACAGTCTTTCCTGCCAGCTCACTACCCATCAGTCCCTCTGAAGCCATGGTTTTTCCTTGACGAACTGCTATATTACATTCGACAAGATTGCGTAACTTGCTGATGATCATTCCGATAACGAGCTCTGCCACAGCCTGATCACTGTAGCCTGCACAATTAGATATCTTTACACCCTTATTAACACAGGCTTCCTTATCTACATGATCGACACCGGTAAATGCTACAGATATAAATTTCAGTTTATTAGCTGATTCAATAACCTCACCGGGAAGCTTATTGTTAGCTATAATCAAAGCGTCTGCACCGTCTACTCTTTTCTTCAATTCTTCTACATCATTAGTTACATTATCATAAATGACAAATTCATGATTATTATCCTTGAGAGACCTTGATAGCTGGTCTATTATTTCTTTACTTACGTTTAATGGTTCAATCATTGCTATTCTCATATATTTTCCTCCATTATGTCTTTCGGTACCAGCTAGGGTAAGCCAGGCACGGTACCAGCTAGGGTAACGCCAGCTACCATACCTGGCACCGAATTATTATATAGCCTCTACGCCGGAAGCTCTACGCCCTGATTCTTTAATATAGTCTGAAGTGCTTTTACATCGATGTCTTTTGGTATGATGTTCTCATTACATGCTATTCCTGCAGCCGCTCCTGCAGCCTGTCCTGTTAGCATACATGCAGATATTCCTCTGATACTACTTTCGGCAACATGGTCTGCACTGATACATCTTCCTGCTACAAGCAGATTGTCGAGCCCTATCGGTAGCAGGCAGCGGTATGGTATAGTATAAGATCTGTCATCTGTTATAGGCTCATAAATATGTCCCTTATAACCCTCACCCTCCATCTTGCCGTCTCCGTCCATGAAGCCATCCGGTGCAAGCATATCATATATCCTTGGGTATATGGCGATTGCATCGTCAAATACCTTCTGATCTTCAATGTCATCCCTAGTTAGTCTATAAAGCCCTTTGATTCTTCTGCTATCCCTAAAGCCAATTTCGGGTGCTATGGAGGATATTTCAATATTCTCAAATTCCGAGAAATTCTTCTTAGCATATTCATAAAACTCTAAAATGTATTTTCTACATTGAATTTCTCCCTGAGTAAGTCCATCTACATCGGTGGGATCGATTTTGTATTCACATGGATAATTCACATAGGTAACCTGTCCTGCAGGAGTAAGGCGTCCAAATGGTAGGTCCTGGCGTTTACATGTAAGCCCTGTCTTACCAGCTCTATAATCCTCATTGAATTTCTTTCCAATTCTTTTTAGTCCGTCACCCTTCTTGGTTAAGGCTTCCACATCGGCACCGGCAATTCTGAAATTAACGGTACCCGGCTGACAGAGTCCATCAAGGTCTCTTCCCTGTTCAAATGGTATCCCAGCAGAATAAGCCACATCACCGTCACCTGTGCAATCAATTATATTCTTTGCCTTTATGGCTAGGGGCCCTTTTTTACTTTGAATTATTACACACTGAATTCTATTCTCATCAATGATTACATCATTTACAAAGGAATGGAAGCTGATCTCAACACCTTCCTTAATTAAAAACTCATCTAAAAATATCTTAAGATATTCACTGGAAAAACGATGGGGAGAATTCTCTCTGATATCATGAGAACGTCCAAACTGGGCCTTATACTTATTCTCCATTTCAGCGTATACACCATTAGCCTTGAAATTAGTTCCATGGAGAAAATGATTACAGGTCTCAACATAAGAACCTGTAATATTACCACCAAGAAAGCCTCTCTTCTCAAGAAGCATAACGCTGTTACCGCTTCTTGCGGCGGCTATGGCAGCACCAATACCAGCAGGACCACCACCAACTACTAGAATATCCACTTCTTTTTTTATATCTATCTGTTTTTCTTTGATTGTATATTTCATTGGCATACCTCCATCTTTGAAGCGCTCATGACTAAATTCACGAGTGTTCTTTTTATGCTAATAAATACATTACCTTCTAACTAGTCATATCTTTTAAAATTATCTATTACTTCAGGAGTCTGCTTATACTCATCCTGAATACTTTCGGGTAACCTTTGAAAAGCTTCATTGTATCTATTATCAAGATCTGTCAGCACATCCTCTACTGACATATTGCTATACTTACCTGCAAATATATTCGATATGGTTTGTCTATATAGGGAACCCTGAACATCTACTCTTGTGTCAGGAGATGGTAGCATAATCACCTTATCAGGCATATCTGCAAAATCAGAAAATCCCTTTTGAGTCGGTTCACTTGCTGCTATATCAACGGCCTCTTGGCGAAAAGGTATATAAAGTGATTGAGTATACATCTGTGCGGTATTTTCATCAGAATAAAAGAACTTAAGCACCTCTAAGGTCTTCTCAGGATTATCAAGTGCCGCCTTTCCGACACCCAAAAGTGAAGTCGCATCTGCAAATTCCTTATATATCGGTTCTTCCTCTGTAAATGACGGAATAGATATCACCGACCAATTAATATCAGTAGGAAACTGATCATAATAAACGCTGGTGTCAAAGCTAGCACCTGGTATCATACCTACCCTACCCTCGGCAAATTGGGCTCTTGCGGAATCCGCATCCAATCCCTCAAAACCAGGAAATACACTATTATCCTCAATCATTCCCATCACAGCCTCTACTACAGGTGTAAATGCAGAGTAATCAAATTCCATAGTTTCATGGTTAAAACCCACATGACCTACGTTAGTACCATTAGGCCGAATCAAATAAGTGCTTATCATCCAGTCAGATTTAAGACCTAATATCCAACCATAGGCTCTTCCATTGCTAGCCTCAGTAATAAGCCTTGCCGCTTCTCTTACCTCCTGCCAGGTCTTTGGATACTCCTTTATATCCGCCTTTTTAAACAAATCATCATTTACAATAAATTTGTAGGTAGTTAGATTATAAGGAAGGGTATATACCTCTCCATTAAATATGTGCTGATTATTAACCAGATTGTTGCCATAGCTTTCTACCAATTCATCTCCGCCGGGAAGCTTAGTTATAGGAACCGCATATCCCAAATCGATAAAGTTAGTTAAAAATGCCATAGTAGGTCTGAATAGCTCAGGAGCCTCGTCATCTACTACTGCCTGCTTTATTACATCCTGATACTCGGAACCAAATACAGTGTATTCAATCTCAATACCCAGCTCTCTTCCTTTTGTCCTATTAAATTCCTCAATCTGCTTCAGTCGTAATTCTCTCTCATGTGCATTGTCGGACCAGACACGAATTTTTTCAATCTTAACCTTGCTCGCCTCTTGATTATCCACCTTGTTACCTGTCGGAGGCTCTACCGCTTCCTTACTGCAAGAAACCAAGATTATGACACTGCATAGTAATATTACTACACAAGATACTCTCTTCCATATAGAAGCTGTCTTTATTTTAGTCATCGGCCAAGCCTCCTCAAAGAATTATAAGCATTTCACTACACTTACATCAAGAGCTCTGCTATCTTAATAATGATAGGAATAGTAAATACACATAAAAGAGTGGTAACTGCAAAAATCTGTCCAGCCAAAGCAGAATTCTTATTATACTTAATCGTAAACAGGGTACCGACAGTCGAGGTAGGTGTAGCGGCCATTATAATGGCTATCATTTTAACCATATCGCCAATCGGCAACCAGACAAAAAGAAGTACAATAACAAAGGGAATTAACAATAGCCTTAGGAATACCGAATAATACATCCTAAAATTTTCAGTGAAGAGCTTAAAAATATTAGTCTTTCCAATCGAAACTCCAGCTATTAGCATGGCAAAGGGTGTATTGATATTACCTATTAAGCTAAGAGATTGACCTACAATATTCGGTATCCTTATCTGTAGCACAAAGAACAAAAGACCTAATATTATAGCTATAAATGTCGGTGTAATTAGCTTTTTTACTATATCCTTGAGTTTCAAGTCCTTACTGCCTGACATCATAATCACACCATGGGTCCACATAAATACATTAAAGACTGTAACATATGCTGTGACATAGAAGACACCTTCACTTCCGAATATACTATTTGCTAGGGGTATACCAAAAAAGCCCATATTTGCGTAGCTACTGGTTAGGCGTTCCACCTCTACATCGTCATTATCTACATATTTTTTAATGCGGATACCATCTACTACAATTGTTTTTCTCTTTTTCCTACGGATAAATATATAGGATATAGCTATAGCGACAAGATGTATCACTATAGCCAAAACAAAAGAAATAAGTAACCCCTCCAACAAATCCTTGCTTAGGTCCCTTTGATAGGACATAAAAATCAATATAGGGTTCACTAACATCAGTAAGATATTCGATAATTTACTGTTGGTGGTATCATCGATTAGCTTAGTCCTATAGCATATAACACCAATGATAATTATGATAAATATAACAATAATTTGTTCAATTAGTATAGCTGAAATTGACATATGATTCTCCTATATCTAAAATATTTATATCTGTTTCCTAATCCTCCAGTAATGCCCATGCGCGATTAATTACCCGCTTGGTATTAGCAAGAACGATGTCTGCATCTTCACCCTGCCTAGGTGTTACCTCCAAGGAGAGAACTAAGGGTTCCTCTGCTCTCATGAAACCTTCATCTCTTAAAACCTCAAAAAACTCTAATAGCTGGGGGACATCATTAGCTGAATTAGGATATCCAAATCTGGGGTGTTGATCCCCGTAAGCATCACAGCCGGGTTTAACTACTGCATTGCCAATATGAAGATGGGCGATATAGGGCTTCAAAGTCTTAATTACCTGGCTAGAAGTCTCATAAGTAGTGGGTATATGGGATAGGTCCACTATAAGTCCAAAATTATCACAGCTTTTTCTTACATCAGCAGCAAAGTCTGCCGCATAGGGAGCAGGGCCGATTAAGGCCGCCTTGTCCATATCAAAGTCAAATACCTCAAGATTGACAGACATATTCTTTGTGGCTGCATACTTACATACATTAACCGTAGTCTTAAGTAGCTGACTATAGGCTTCTTCCTTAGTAGTCTCCTGCCATTTGCCTGCAAGAAATGCAATCCCTTTAGCACCAAGGTATTCGGCTTCATCCACTGCCTCAAGTAGAGTGGCTTCTGCCTTCTTTCTACCTTCTTCAGAGATATCATTGGGATTAAGTCCAGTCGATAAGAGCCTTGGCTGTGCTCCGTAGCATACCGTGATATGGGACTGTGACAGCAAATCCCTTGCCTCCTGCCTAAGCTTATCGTCCTTTATCTGAGTGATCTCAATTGCATCAAAATAATCATCCTTTAGAATCCTTTTTAAAGAATCTATATACTCATACTGAGCCGGCGGATAGCTCATCCACAGTATTGTTCCTAGCTTAAAATATTTATGAATGCTTTCCTTCATCTAACCGCTCCTTTCCATATTCGTCTATATCATACATCTATGGCGTTATTAATGTCAAGAAGTGCTAGCTTATCAAAGCTCTGTAGATCGACAAAGCTACACAGTCTATCCAATTGCTGAGGCCTATACATTTTCTTAGATTTGCTTGAATACATAAGCCAATAATCTGCTGTTGTCTTTAGGAAGCCGTATGCATTTTCCTGATACTTCCTGTTATTACTTATACGATATAAGCATAGAAATACTGCCGCCCTGATTTTATTTGAATAATAGAAGCCCAGATATGCCATGGCCTCTATATCGTCAAGGGTATATAAGAGTTCCTTGCTCTGGTATCTTAATGAGCGAAGTCTTTGAACACCAGTAATCGCTTGCTCAGAATAGTTCTCAATTCTCTCGGCGATAGTACAAGGTGTAGTTTTCTCCGTTTCCTTGCCTTGAAGTATAAGATAACAATACTGCGATACACTGTATACATCTACGCCTGGCATAGACTTGCAGCTTATGAATTCATTTACATCTGCAAAGATCAGCTTATCCTTCTCAAAGTCATACATACAAGAGCCTTCCGGATACCACTGAAAATCATAATCGTGCCAATGAAGCCTGTTAAGCTCAGGTATAATCATAGAAGCCTTTTTCCACATCTGATACAAATCAGCTCCATCCATATCAAAATGACTAGAAAGCTCATGGACAAAATAGTCATTGGCTAGATTTATATTATAGGAAAGCTGTCCCCATATGCGAAACATATACCACATCTTAGAAATGAACAGAGGATTAGACATATCACGTAGGTCCATATAATCTCTGCCCCAGGTATATCCATCGGCACCCATATAAAAGCCCGTCATAGACTCTATAGGCATGTTACTGATGTATTCTCTGGCATATTCAGGATTACCCCACCTGTACATATAATAATCATCATTTCTTACCGTCAGCCATATCCTTTGGTCCTTATCCTTTTCCTCTAAAAAGCTATCAATAAATGATGGCTTTGTATCGGAATACATATGTGCCTGCGAATATTTGAAGCTCAGCTCAAAGGGACAGGGGAAATCCTTATATTCAGAAATAATATTCTTATAACCGCTATAATGCATCCTATGAATAAAACGAAACTGCCTGTCAGGATTCACTAAAAGATAATCCTTAACGGCTCTACCGTAGGAATCTGCAAGAAAAGGAATATCACTATCATCACGAAGCATATTCTCGCCAGAGGTAATCCCGATACCGGCAAGCAACGGATAGGTGTCCATAAGGGTCTTAGTTGCCTGGTATATATAGTCCTTGGTTATAGGATTGTTCTGGTCACAGGTAATTCCATAGGGATTATTCTCCGTGCCATAAAGGAAGATGTTCCATGTAAATAGATATATATTTATACAACGGTTCTTAGCATATTCCATGACCGACTGCCAGAAAAGAATCTTCTCATCCATGCTTATCTTCTTTACTGTAACCAGGCTAGCTTCCATGTCATCATCGTACATGCCACATCCACTAAGATCGGCTTTAATAGGCCGAAGAGACTTCTTCACATCATCCAAAGCGATAAGAGGATATTTTGGAATACGTACCAGAGACGGAAAGGGTGATAATGACCATAAGGACAGAGTATTATATCTGTCCAAGGCCATTCTATCTAGAAATTCAGTCCAAAAGCTGAAATCCCACATATTTTCTATATTATTAAAGGCTGAATCTGAAGCGTCAGAATAAGAGGGTGTCCTTGCACCTAAAGGAATATTGAACTTTATTCCACGGTTTTTAATATATGGAGTAAGCTTTATATCCTCGATATCATTTACACCGCCATTATGAATAATCTCCCTGCTCAAATCCAATATGCCATACATGAATCCGGCTTCATCAGAGGCTGTAAGAATGATAAGCTCATCCCTAGATTGACGCCTCTCGTAGCCTTGTGGCATAATTTCATCATTCCGAGCAAGCTCCAAGGTGAATCCATGGCTGCTAATACTCTTATCAGAAAGCAGACTATCATCTAGATGCTTAAGAGACCATTCAATCGCTTCAGTTTTTACTATATCAGTCATAATATTAATCATTAGTTTAATCTTTCTAAGGTTTCATCTGGCTCAAGTCCAAGCTCCTTATAATGCTCGGTTCTTGTCTTAATATCATCCTCAAGCTGCATTCTTGCAAATTTTATAACATCCTCTGCAACCTCTCTTGGGATTACCAATACACCGTCATCGTCTGCACAGATAACATCGCCTGGCTTAACAGTTACGCCTGCACAGTTAATAGGCTGGCCGATTGTACCTCTTTGTACACGACCATATGCATGTGTAAAGGTTCTTCTGGTCGCAAATACCGGTGCATTCTCAAGATTAGTTTCATAGGAGTCACGGCAGCCACCATCGACAACAAAGCCTTCCACGCCACGACGCATCATATTCATGGATATCTCGGAACCCCATACTCCACCGCGGATTCCATCCATATCAATTACAATTACCATATCCTTAGCATTTTCCTCTGTAACCGTATCAACAAAATTATAGATATCATTACAGCCCTTACCAAGCTCTTCTCTCCATTCTTCAACGGTAGAGCATGCCTTTACCTTGTCCTGCTTGGGAAGTAGCTTGACAGTATGAGCAAAGCCCTTGAATTCAATACCGGGTCGAAGTGGTCTCATCTTCTCATCCATGGTTCCTATGTCTACCAGACCTAAGGCATCCATAGCGTCTGATAAGTCAGCGCACCTGTATTTTCTAAGCTCCTTGATTAATTCTTGATTTGTCATAATTAACTCCATCCTTTCTTATCTTAAATATTTATAATGTTAATATGTGAAGTAATAATGCCTTTTAACCCTTAACCGCTCCTGCAGTTAGGCCTGTAATATAATATCTATTAAAGATAGCATATACAATAATCATGGGAATAATGGCTATGGAGGTACCGGCAAGCATCAGGTTCCAAGAGGATGCAGCTGCTCCGGAGCCCTTTAGATTCATGATACCTACAACCAGTGGCATACGCTTTGGATTTGATAGGGTGAATACCATTGGCATAAGATAGTCATTCCATGCAAATCTAAATTCCAAAATCGCTAGAGTAGCAACCAAGGGCTTTAGAAGCGGAAAAATAATACTTCTATATATCCTAAAGAATGTACATCCGTCTACCTTAGCAGATTCATCAATCTCCTTATTAATAGTTTTAATATAAGCTCTTGTGATAAATAGGTTCGTAACATTCATGCCAAATACACGAATGATAATAACTCCCCAGAGAGATTTATTAATGCCAAATACCTTTGCAATCATTAATTGTGGGTATAGGGTGAGACTTCCTAAGGATACGAACATAGATGAAATAACCATGGCAAATATCAGGTTCTTAAAACGAAAATTGCCTCTTTCGAAGACATATCCTGATATGGTGCTTGTAAAAATCGTTCCTAATACTATAAAAAATGATAAAAAGATACTGTTAAAGGTATAGCGCTCAAAATTGGCAAGCTTCCATGCCTGAGTATAATTGTCCAAAACAAAGGTTTTAGGTATGAGGCTTCTACTATTTGTGAGAAGCTCCATGTTAGTCTTAAAGGAGCCCAAAAATGTGTATAGTAGAGGAAATACAGTTATAAGCAGTACACCAAAAAGAATTAAATATATAAATGTAGTCGAAATTAATCTCTTAATTTTATTACTCATAATGCACCTCCCTCTAGTAGCTGTTGCCTAGCTTCTTGCTGGATCTCATATAAATAAATGCAATCAAGGCAAGAATTACTGCAGTGACCAGTGCCATAGAAGATGCATAACCTACTTCGACCGCTCTTGCGTCATATCCAAAGAAATATTTGAATACATAGGTCATGACAACCTCTGTCTTTCCACCGGGCTGACCATTGGTGGTAGACAATATAAGATCAGCCATCTTAAGACTTCCCACTATAGCATTAAGAAGAACTACCTGGAAGGTCGGGCCAATCATAGGGAGGGTAATCTTAAAAAACCTCTGAAATGCATTTACGCCATCCAGACTAGCACATTCATATAGCTCAACCGGTACACTTTGCAAGGCCATTAAGAAAAACACCATATTAATACCAAAGTTGTTCCATACAGATGCGAAGCCGATAACAAATAAAGCACTTCCCTTCGAGCTAAACCAGCTGATAGGCTTCTCTATTATACCGATATCCTGTAGGATACCATTTACCATACCATTAAAGGATGCAAACATAAGAGAGAAGATCAAGCCTGCTATAGCCGCACTGATAACCGTAGGCATAAATAAAGTGGTACGGAAGAAGCCTGTTCCCTTTCTTCCCTTATTAAGCAGTACAGCTAAGAAAAGAGCCAGTGGAATTTCTACAGCCAGCTTTCCGAAGGTTAAAATAATGGTATTTAGTAGGGAACTCCAGTAAGACTTATCCCTTGTAAATACCCGAATAAAATTCTCTATTCCGATAAAGGTTTCTTTGAAACCGTTAGAATCATAAAAAGCATATCGCAATATATATATTATAGGTACATAGGTAAAGAGAATAAAACCTATTAACATTGGTGACAGCATTAGAACTGCCTGGGTAGAATCCTTCTTAAACCACTTTACCTTATATGTTGAATTTGATGATTTATTTGATGTCTTCAATTCTAATCTCCTTCATCTCAACATTACAACCACAAGCAGTAAATATTTATAATATATATAGCTGCCTCTCTAGATTTGGAACATAATCTATCTAAAACCAAGGGGGGTTGGTATTAGGAAAGGGGGAGTAGTATTCTCATAGAGCGAGAGGCAGCTATTATATTACGGTTTGTTACTAATGTGTATTACACATTCATATCGAGTAGGTCATATATGTCTATTATCTAGTTCTTTCTACAGTCACGCCATCTGGAAGTCTATATAGATCTAATTTGGCTGAATCTACCTTCTCTAAAGCAGCGTTATATTTTGCGTCAATCTCAGCCATAATTGTCTCAACATCATTTACCGCAGGATCAGTCCACATCTTTGATATAGCATCACGATAGGTGTCTCCCTCAAACTGGATTAGAGTATCAGGAACTGGAGCCATGGTAAAGATTTCATCAAAGCTTGCAAAGGATGAGAAATTCTTCATATCAGGTTCCTTTGAAGCAAGTGCTATAGCTTCACTTCTTACAGGAATATATAATCCTTCTTCATACATCTGTGCTGCATTTGCATCATCATAGAAGAATTCAAGAACCTTAAGAACCTTTTCAGGATGCTCAAGTGCCTTCTTACCTGCAACCAGAAGGTTGGTAGGATTACCAAATGCCTTATACTTAGCTGGCTGTCCGTCAAATGTAGGTATTTCGATTACCTCCCAGTCAATTTCTGCAGGGAATTGATTATTATATACTGCCACGTCAAAGCTTGCTGCTCCCAGCATACCTATGGTTCCTGCTGAGAACTGTGCTCTTAACATATCGGCATCCATAGTCTCATAGCCAGGGATAACACTTCCGTCAGCTACGATCTCATCGATAGCACGAATTAGCGTATTATAATCTGAATAAGCGAACTGCATCTTGTCATAGTCAAAGCCATAATGTCCAATGTTCTGTCCTGCACCCATAGTATAGAAGGAGGTGATAGTCCAAAGTGCGCTTGGTGCAATACCAAATCCATATGCCTGACCATTTGATGCCTCTGTAATCTTCTTAGCTACTTCTCTTACTTCATCCCAAGTAGTAGGATAATCTGCTGCACTAAGACCAGAAGCAGCGAATAAATCCTTATTTACTACAAAGCCATAGGTAGTAAGATTGTAAGGTAAGGTATATGTCTTGCCGTTAAATACATGTGCCTGGTTAGCTACTAGTGCTGAGTAGCGGCTTAAGAGGTCTTCGCTTCCGGGAAGGTCTTCAATAGCCACGAGATATTCAGCATCTACGAATTCCTGCATCCATTTTGAGTCAGATCTGAATAGGTCGGGAGCCTCTCCTGCCTGAGCCGCAATCTTGATAGTATCGGTAAAATTGCTACCGTATACGGTGTATTCAATATTAATGCCCAATTCCTTACCGATACCTTCGTTAAACTCAGCAATCTGTTTGTCTCTTAATTCCTTCTCATGAGCATTGTCAGACCATACAGTGATAGTCTCCATAACTACCTCTTCTTTGGTCTCATCTTGCTTGTCATCTTTCCCGCTGTCATCTTTCTTGTCCTCTGTCTGCTTGTCGGGAGTCTTGTTATCCGGTTTTTCCTCTTTCTTTCCACAAGCTGCTAAGGACCCTACAACCATGAGCATTGCTATTAACAATGCTATAAATCTTTTACTTTTCCTCATTCTTGTCCTCCTAGATCTACATCATATTAGTGTGAATAGTTACGAAAACCTTTTTGATAGTTATATTATATAATGAAAGATAGCAATGGGTAAGATTGAACTTCCCTACATCTAAATAGATAAAAATATACGAAAACTAGAATAAAGTTCTATAAAACATAGTACCTTTGGACTTAATCCTTAGCGGAGCGTTTTTCATATAATAGGACGAACTTTTCTATTACATGAAAAAGCCATCGATACCCGAATAGCTAAGGGATATCGATGGCTTCATACTTTAATATATATTCTATATGTAAGACCATATTTTATAGTCAATCTTTCGTACTTAAAAGTATATTACAAGTTGTACTTCAGTAAATTATAAGCTAATGCTTCTAGTGTTGATATGGTGTAACGACCCATTTGATACAGTTGTCCTTTTTATTGCCGAAAATATCATAGCCCTTAACAATGTCATTTAGCGGAGCACGATGTGTAATAAGGAAATTAGTATTGATTTTACCGTTCTCGATTAAGCGAATTAACTCAGGAATTCGATTAGCATTTACCAGTCCCATGCTGATTTTGATATTCTTAATCCAAAGCTTATTCATGGCCAGCTCCTGAGGCTTTTCAAATACTCCGATAATGGATACATTGCCACCGGGGCGTACAGCCTCTAGTGCCATCTCATAGGTTGGCTTGGCTCCTACAGCTTCAATGGTTTGATCTGCACCACGACCTTCGGTCAGTTCTCTTATAGCCTCGGGTACGTCTACCTTCATTGGATTTAAGGCTAAATCAGCAATGCCCTGCTTTAGGGCTACATTCAAGCGGTCTTCATTGATATCTACAGCAATTATTCTAGCCGGTCCCCATAATCTTGCTGCAGCCATTGCACACATGCCAACAGGTCCACAGCCCATAACAGCTACCGTATCTCCAGGTTTAATTTCTGCATTTTCAGCTCCAAAATATCCTGTGGACAAGATATCTCCAACGAATAAGACATCTTCCTCTGTAAGCTTATCAGGAATCTTATGTAGCCCAAAATTAGCATGTGGAACTCTAACATATTCAGCTTGACAACCATCAATCATATAGCCAAAAATCCAGCTACCGGTCGTGCAATGAGAGTATGTCCCTCGAACACAATAGAAGCATTCGCCACATTGTGTTACACAGGAAACTGCCACCTTATCTCCTACCTTTGCGTTACATACAGCCGGACCAACTTCAACTACTTCACCTACAAATTCATGTCCGATTATACGCGGTCCCTCAACCTCAGGCATTCCGCCATGCCAGATATGTATATCGGTTCCACATATGGTAGATGTGGTAACCCTCACAATGGCATCATCCTGCTTGATGATATTTGGGATCGGTACATCCTCAAGCGCTATCTTCTCAGGTCCACGGTACACTAGAGCCTTCATAGTGCTACTCATCTAAGTAACCTCCTTCATTAGATTTATTATAAAACAGGAAAATCCTGTATTATTCAATGTTAAAAGTCTTCTGTAGGGTAACTTAAGCTGTGAATCCAGTATATGATTTATGCTTACATTAAATGTAACACATTGTTAAATATTTTACAAACAAAATTATGCCCTATATGCATTTATTTTCCCGAAGAAGCTTCTTCATATTATCATCATTACTTACCTCACTTTAAACTCATTAATTAATCCGTTCAATTCATTAGCCATATCGTTAAGCTGAGAGATGTTATTATTAATTTCAACTATGGTTACGGACTGTTCCTGGGCTGTGGCGGAGATTTCCTCAATAGCCGCTGAATTATCCTGTGCCGTATCAGACACATTTCCAAGCATTACAAGGATTTCATCCTTCTTGCTGTTTATCATTTTATTATGCTCTACTATAATATTTATATCTTCTATCAGAGTCTGTAGACCATCAGAAATCATACCTATAATATCTTCAGTTTTATTTACTGAGTCATTAATCTTATTAACACCCTCTCGGTTCTTGGATATGAAATTCACCATCTCTGTGGATTGATCTTGCATCTGCTCAATCTTCCCACGGATATCCTCTACGGCAAGGGATGTCTCATTAGCGAGTGTACGAATCTCTTCGGCAACTACTGCAAAGCTCATGCCATGCTCTCCCGCTCTGGAGGCTTCAATACTGGCATTTAAAGCTAAGAGGTTGGTCTGCTTTGCTATATTGGATATCATAATCGTAATCTCACCGATATCATTTGACTGATTATTCATCCTATGTACCAGCTTTTCAATTACAGATGTGTTCTCGTTGTTCTCCTTGGCAGCATCCTTTAGTTCTTGAACAGAGGATAGGCCAAGATCCTTAAGCTCTACATTCTTCTCAACCACAGAGCCTATCTTGACACTGGCATCGGCAGTCTCCTTGATATTTTCACCCAGAAGGGTTACACTTTCAACACTTGATAGTGTATCTTGAAATTGCTCATCAGATTGGATAGCCATCTGTGATATAGCATTTGCTACCTCTGAGGTTGCTTGGGATACAAAACCCGAGGATTCATTTAGGCTACTAGCATATCTGTTAAGCTTATCGCTGGAATGAATCATCAGCTTAACAATCCTGTTAAGACTGTCAATTAGGCTATTAACAGCTCCACCAAGAAGCTTCATCTCGTCCTTGGTCTTAATATGTATCTTATCAATAGTCAAATCACCCTTGGAAATTCCGGTTAAGGCTAGAGAAATCTTCTTAATCGGCTTGATAATCTTTCCTGTGAACATAATGGTCATAAACAATGCAATTCCAAGCACCGCTATAACCGCTATTAAATTATTTATAAGAATGATATTAGAGCCTCTGGCTAGCTCATTATCATATATAACCGCACTTACCACCCAGTCCCAATGAGGAAAATACTTGGCATATACCGTCTTACTATCTGTGATAATACTTACATCTTCCTCTAGGGCATAATTAATAGTTCCGCCACCTGACTTAGCAGTATTAATAATTTCTTGAACAATCAACCTACCATCATGTGATTTTAAATTATATATATTTTCTGATAGGAAGGGATGAGAAATTATATCTCCCTTTGAATCAATTATAAAGAAATATCCTGATTCACCTAGATCAATTGAATGGTTAGCATAGACACTATCTCTTGTAGCAGAGCTTTGAGTATCGATATCCTCTGCATCTTCAGATGTCGCCCCGGACATACCGTCTATAAATCTACCTGTCAAATCTCCTATGGATGCTAAGGACGAGGCCATGGCAACCTCCTCGGTCATCCATTGTGATTCGGCCAAAGTATATTGATAATTCCTGTTAATCTCAACCATAGTAGATTCAATGGCATTACTTAAAATAATTTGATTAGAACGGTTTAGCTCTCGTTTTGAAATAACATAGTTTATTACAGAAAGTCCAAGTAAAGAAGTAATAATAATGAGTGATACTAAGAAATAAATCTTTTTGCTTATGCTGTCTAGCTTTAGTATTTTCATGTGTAATTTCCGCTCCTATCTTATGTGATTTATATTGTTATTCTATTACGGTCTGAACTATTTCTTAAACCAAAATTCTTTGATTAGCGCTATCAGAACTGCTACTACACCTCCCAATAAAGTACCGATTAGAACATTCCTAAAATTGCTTGGACTTGTCTTACTAGAGGGTGCTACAGGCTCTGAGGGTAGATATATATTACTCTTAGTAATTCTTACAATATTATCAGTAAGCTTGTTAAACTCTCCGGTTTCATAATAGCTTGCAATCTCAGCTTGCTTAAGCTCCAGCTCCTTAAGATACTGATTATACTGGTTTATAGTGTTCTCAGTAGAATTTATAGCTTGTTTGATTTCAATAATACTCAGCTCTAGTTCAGTATAATTGGGGTTAATGATATTTCCCATAACAATAAAGTCTCTTGTATTATCAGAAGAGATTATTTCATCCATCGCTTCTCTTTGATTAATTATCTTGGGAGTGTTATCTAAAAGCTCAAGACTTTTTTCTAAAAGCTGCTTATCGGAATCTAAGGTATCCTGCAGAGTATTAATCTGAACACTATATCTGTAATGACACTCAATGGCTATATATACTTTCAATATAATATCTAGGATTGTAATAACTTAATATTATAATCTGGTACAATAAAAATACATGTGTTTAATACCCATATATATCCTAACAACACATCCTTACTAACATTATTCTGTTCTTTTAAAATGTCATTCAAATCTAGTAATTCGTAAAGCTCATCATAGTCACTTGTATTCGAATAAGTACTTTGTATTTTACTTGCTTTTTTTATATTATGTACAATAATTTCTCTTAATATATTACGCATATGTTCATAATAGCTCATGTAATTTTTAATATGTTCTTTATCAGATAATAGTGCATTAAAATGCTTTAATGATTTGTTTAAATCTTCTTCTGATAAAGCTTTATTAAAAATTCTCTTAATGTTTTCATGTAAATCGTCCGGATTAGAAATCTCTAATAATTGATCACAATAAAATTTACAATCTACAATATCTCTTATATTGTAATGATTATATAATAAGCCCATTATTTTTCTAGGAAACTTTACAAGACTATCCACATAAGAGTCATGCACCAAGTCTTTATACTTAGAACCTGGTTTTAGTGTAACATCAACAGTCAAATTCTCAAAGTTATTATCAGGAAAGCAAGTAAAATGTTTATACGATTCTATCATAGGATAGTTAAGATATAATTTGCCCATATCGGTTGAATCGTAAAAATACCTTTGCATATGTTCGATTTTCTGTTCGCAGAATTTTGGATCATGATGTTCATAATCGAATACTAGATAGACATTTATGAAATCCTTTTTATTTAGAGTAATCGGATGATCAATTTTCTTTCCAACTATGAATGGAAGATCAACATCATCTTCATACCAATAGTCACCATATTCTCTAACAATATAATTATATAGATCATAAATATTTGTACCATAAATCATAATATCTTCCATGGTGATTTCAATTTCAGGAAAAGCATGAAAAATAATATGAAACAAATCATTTTCTTCATGCTTTCCTTCAACTATAAGCAAGTTTTTATGCCTTTGCCTTGGTATTTCGTAAGTGTTATCATTCATATTTTTCAAACTCTCCACTAATATACATCTTCTCTAGATTGTGTCCTTCCCTAAGTTCACGTTGCGTAGCATTATTGAGTGAAGTTAATTTACCTGTCCTAGATAAAATAAAAATACAATCTGGTCTTAACAATCTATTAGAAATTAAGTTTGTATTATGTGTAGTAAAAATTATCTGGCTATTTGGAAATCTCAACTTAAAGTATTTTAAAAGATTTTCCGCCATTTCAAAATGATAAAATGCATCAAATTCATCAAGATACATAAGTGATGGTATTTTTCCAATAAAAAAACGTCTATACATATTTAGAAGTGCCAAGGTTCCACTTGATGCGTTTTCATAAAATGGTATTAATTTTTTATGTTTAAAATATAATTCATATCGCTCATCCGGAAGTTTTTTTGAAACCAAACTGCATTCTACACCCATTAAATTCAAAAAACCTTCAAATTTCTTTAACTCATCTTTTTCATTTAAAATACCAAAGAAACTATTATACATTCTCTTTGATCTGTATAATACCATACCACCAATAGTTAACATAGACATTCGGCCAACATAATCATACATTCGTAATAAAGCTGAATCTGATGTAAGTGCAGAGTTGCTGATTAACCATCTTAAAAATGGTAAAGCCTTTTCAATTAAATCATCTGAAGATTTATTTTTATTAAGCGACTCCAAATATCTATCAATTACTACAGATTCAGCTGAAATATTTTTTAAGTTAAAATCGAATTTATTTTCTATAAAATTACAACAAAAAATATTTTGTCCATCAATTATTAATTCTTCATCTCTTAAATCTAAAACAGATGACTTACTATATCTATATATAACATCCGTTTCATTAAATGTAAAAGTATATCTAAATTCGGCATAATCTTCATTTGAATCTGCATTTACATAAATATTTTCATCTAAGCTTCCTATGGGATAATCTAATAAACTATAAATTATGTCCATTACAGCAACCCCTAAGTTTGTTTTTCCAGTTCCATTTTTCCCATATATCAGCATTTTACTTATTATATTATCTGTTATACAATCAGTACTAAATTGATAACCACCAATATTTCCAAAGTCGATAGTTAAATTATCTTTAAAGTTTTTAAAATTTCTTACTTCAAATTTCTTAAGCATAATAGATATCACCTCTCTTATATCCTATTATTAACACTTATATTATACTAAATACTCTTTTAAATAGCAATAGGTAGCCGTAATTTTTTTACGGCTACCCTAAAAAGTACATATTTTACTCACTTTTAGTTCAGTTATTATATTTCCTCTACAGCCACAGAGTTATCCTGATTCAGTACTGGTGCCCTTATGCTTTATTTCTTGAACCAAAACTCTCTAATTAGCGCTATCAGAACAGCTACTACACCGCCCAGCAAAACACCGATTATAACATTCCTAGAGTTGCTTGGGCTTGTCTTGCTAGAGGGTGCTACAGGCTCTGAGGGTAGATATATATTGCTCTTAGTAATTCTAACAATATTATCAGTAAGCTTGTTAAACTCTCCGGTTTCATAATAGCTTGCAATCTCAGCTTGCTTAAGCTCCAGCTCCTTAAGATACTGATTATACTGGTTTATAGTATTCTCAGTAGAATTTATAGCCTGTTTTATTTCAATTATGCCCAGCTCTAATTCAGTATAATTTGGGTTAATGATATTTCCCATAACAATATAATCTCTTGTATTATCAGAAGAAATTATCTCATCCATCGCTTCTCTTTGATTAATTGTCTTTGGAGTGTTCTCTAAAAGCTCCAGATTCTTCTCTAAAAGCTGCTTATCAGAATCTAAGGTATCCTGCAGAGTATTAATCTGAACAGAATAGTAATTAGAAAAATAAGTGCTTGCTCCTTCAGCTACCATGACATCTATAAACTCAATATAATTC
>JAAYJU010000249.1 GCA_012522735.1 Clostridiales bacterium
AACATTCCCCGCTTCCTGAATATTCTCAGCCTTGGCTTTCTTACTGTCTTTAGCCTTAGGTTCTTTCTTATCCTTGGGACTATCTTTTACTTCGCTAGCACTTACCTGAGGCTCCAGAAAAGCTTTCCAATCAAATACGGTATCTACAGATTTTATAGCAACCTCTATCATATCATCGTCAGGCTCCTTTGTAGTCAAGGCCTGCATCCATAATCCGGGTTTACTTAATATATTTACAATCTTATTTTCACTTTTTCCGGCAAGTCGAATGAATTCATAGGATATTCCAGCTATAGCAGGAACCAAAAGCACCCTTGATAATACTCTTATGGCCAATGTCTCGGGTCTAAGAATTACAAAGAATACCAGACTTATTAACATAACAAGTAGCATGAAGCTCGTTCCGCAACGCTTATGGGCCTTTGATTGCCATTTGACATTTTCTACGGTTAGATCAAAACCATTCTCAATACAATTAATGGTTTTATGCTCTGCTCCATGATACATGAATACCCTTTTTATGTCCTTCATCAAAGAGGCCAAAAGAATATATCCTATAAATATAAGAAGCCTTAATATACCCTCAATTATGGATAATATGAGTATACTTTCTATCCATCTGGCTAATAAATTCGATAATAAAACAGGCAGTACCATGAATAAGGTTATGGACAAAGCAAGAGATACAATCACGGCTAAGACCATAAGTAATGCATTGGTCATTTCGGATAACTCCTTCTTTTCTTTTCCACTTTCCTCTTCTTCGAAAAAGCTAGCCGAGAAATTCAACACCTTCATACCGATTACCATTGAATCAACAAAAGCCAGTATTCCTCTGAAAATTGGTAACTTAAATAATTTCACCTTATCTGAAAAATCCTTATGAGTTTTCTTTTCTACAGCAATTTCATTATTTGGTTTACGAACAGCTATGGCGTACTCACTCTTATTTCTCATCATTACGCCTTCGATAACTGCCATTCCCCCAATACCGGATGGTTTCATTTTTATCCCGAGCCTTTCTTTTCTTTATTTATCCTTAGGTACATGTCCTGTACGAAAATAGGTTGAGGAAATGAACCTCAACCCGATTTTTAATGCTCTATAAAAGTACTCTAATTTTCGTCCTTGTTAATACCATATCTACGGTTGAACTTCTCAATCGCTCCACGGGCTGCAGCAGTCTTTTGCTGTCCTGTATAAAACGAATGGCACTTGGAACAAATCTCAACACGGATTTCTTCTTTTGTTGAGCCTGTAACAAATTCATTTCCACAGTTGCATGATACCTTTGCCTCAAAATACTTAGGATGGATTTCTGTCTTCATTATCTCACCTCTTCACTACATTTGTAAACAGCTTACTAATTATAGCATAGCTGTTTTTTCTTTGCAATACCTAAAAGACAATTTTAGTTTTTTTGATAATCTCAATAAACTCAGCATTTGTCCTTGTTCTAATAAATAAATCAATTATTCTTTCAAGAGCTTCATCTGATTTCATGCTGTTTAGCGCCTTCCTCATCAAATACATAGCTTCAAGCTCCGGTTGGCTTAGCAGCAAGTCCTCCCGCCTAGTAGACGATTTAGGTAAATCTATAGCAGGGAATATGCGCTTTTCAGATAAGCTACGGTCAAGTACAAGCTCCATATTGCCGGTCCCCTTAAATTCCTCAAATACGACATCATCCATACGGCTACCGGTATCCACAAGTGCAGTCGCCAGTATCGTAAGACTTCCGCCCTCTCTCATATTCCTGGCAGCTCCGAAAAACTTCTTAGGCATATAAAGAGCAGCCGGATCGAGTCCTCCTGATAGAGTTCTGCCACTTGGCTGTACCGTCAGGTTATATGCTCTGGCAAGTCTTGTAATACTGTCTAGCAATATTATAACATCCTGCTTGTGCTCAACCAAACGTTTTGCTCTTTCGATGACCATTTCAGATACACGCTTATGATTATCAGGAAGCTCATCAAAGGTAGAATAAATAACTTCGACATTCTTACCCTCTATGGATTCCTTAATATCCGTAACCTCCTCAGGTCTTTCGTCTATCAGAAGTATTAAGAGCTTCATCTCAGGGTGATTTCGTGTTACAGCTTTAGCTATCTGCTTTAATAATGTTGTCTTTCCTGTCTTGGGCTGTGATACGATCATTCCCCTTTGTCCTTTGCCAATAGGAGAAATTAAATCCACCATCCTCATGGCGACTCCGACACCGGGTGTCTCAAGATGTATTCTTTCATTAGGGAAAATAGGTGTTAAATCTTCGAATTTAGGACGTCTTTGTGCTTCATTTGGATGAAATCCATTGACGGCTTTGATATATAATAGGGCAGAGAATTTCTCATTCTGGCTCTTGACTCTGGTATTTCCCATAACAATATCACCAGTTTTAAGATTAAATCTCCTTATCTGAGCAGGAGATACATAGACATCATTTTCACCGGGAAGATAATTATCACATCTTATAAAGCCATATCCATCCGGTAATACCTCTAGAATTCCTTCCTTTGTCTCGCCACTGTCTAGCTGCTCCATCTCCGTGTGACCCGATCGGGGCTTATCCTCCCTAGCTGTAACAGGAGCCGCCTCTTCATTACTTTCATTACCTTCATCATTTTTATCATTTAAATCATAGTCATTTAACGCCTCAATTAATTCACTCTTTTTTAGCGAGGCAATATTTTTCATTCCTTTTTCTTTAGCCTGCTCTCGTAATTTAACAAGAGTCATCGAATCATAATTTTCCATTAGATCAGCTCCTTTTATTATTTGTTGGATTTTAGTTTGAATTGGAGTAGGGTGGGAGATTTGATACAGAATATTTGTGAAGTAAAGCTATTTAAATTTATGTTTAATTCATTATACACCTTTTCCAATAAAAAGTAAATTATTTTCAAGTAAGATCATATTTCTTGATTTAACAATCTTACTTTGCTATTATTACTAGTGTAAAAATAAGTCTGTAGCTATAAGCCCAAGTTAATATATAAGCAAGGCGGGGATATTAATGAATAAGAACTTCTGGGATGGCAAAAGATATCATTCCTTGGATTATGAATTAAAAAAAACATTTGGTAAGAAATTATATAAGCTATCTTTAAATGGTGGTATGAGCTGCCCAAACCGGGATGGTACAATAGATAGCTTGGGATGTATATTTTGTAGCCAAGGAGGCTCCGGTGACTTTAGTGCAGATTCAAGGCTTTCAATAACAGATCAAATTGAAGAAGCTAAAAATCTAATAAAAAATAAAATTAAGGCTAATAAGGACCATAAATATATTGCTTATTTTCAAGCCTATACCAACACCCATGCCCCGGTCTCTTACCTCGATGACATTTTTTCAGAGGCTATTAATCATCCGGATATAGCAGTCCTGTCCATAGCCACAAGACCTGACTGTCTAGAAGATGATGTTCTTACCTTATTAAAGAATTTGAATTCTAAAAAACCCATCTGGATAGAGCTTGGTCTTCAGACGATTCATGAGGATACAGCGAAATTTATACGCAGGGGTTACAATCTTTCGGTCTTTGAGGAAGCCGTAAGCAAGCTTTATGATATCGGGATTACAGTAATAGTCCATACAATTCTTGGCTTGCCAAAGGAATCAAAAAATGATATGTTAAAGACCATGAGATATATAGGAGAGCTTTCTCATAAGGGACTTATTCATGGAATAAAGCTTCAGCTTCTCCATGTACTTGAAGGAACCGACCTTGGTAGCCTATATCTTAAGAATATTCCTAAGGATAGCTTACAACAGACGGACCCAATTGATTTTATTGACATTTTATCCATGGAAGATTATATCGATTTGGTAATCACCTGTCTGGAATGCCTTCCTAAGGAGCTGGTAATACATCGGCTTACAGGCGACGGCCCAAAAAGTATCCTGCTCGCTCCTCTTTGGAGCGGTAATAAAAAGCTGGTGCTAAATACACTCCATCATACTATGAAGGAAGTAGATTCTTGGCAGGGTAAACAATACACTTGAGGAGGTGTTATATGATGTCCGATACCTTTATGCTTTATAAATTAATGATATTATATATATTAAGCCGTGTGGATTTTCCCTTATCCAATGCTCAGCTTACAGCATTTATCCTCGAAAAGGAATACACCAATTATTTCAATATTCAAAGAGCAATCTCAGAGCTTATAGATGACGAGTACATTGCTGTAAAAACCATAAGAAACTCTTCCCTCTATCTTATAACAGAAACCGGAAATGAGACTCTTTTATTTTTTGACAATATGATTTCCCCGGGAATTAAGGAAGATATCGAAGAATATCTTGCAGAAAATAAATACGAGCTTAAGGAGGAGGTATCGACTCCTGCTGACTATACTCTGATAAAAAAGGGTGAGTTCTCAGTACGACTTAGTGTGATTGAAAGGGACACACCTATCATCGATTTGACATTAACCGTTCCCACTGAGGAGGAGGCAGTCTCAATGTGCAATAAATGGAGTGAAAAAAGCTCTGATATATATACCTACCTTATGTCAGCCTTACTAAACTAACTAATAGCATCTGGCTCTGGAAAATTACAGACATCCACAATATAATCCCATACATCATCCTTCCCCTGCTTGGTTAATGACGAGAAGGGGAATATTTTTGCCTCAGGGCTTGCACCTATACCCTCTTTAATCATCTTAATATGCTTAGCTATCTGGCTTCTCTTAAGCTTGTCCATCTTAGTAGCTATAATTACAGGCATAAATCCATGATATACAATCCACTCATACATATTCTTGTCATTTTGAGAGGGCTCATGACGTATATCAATCAGCAGAAATACTAGCTTTAGCTGCTTTGAACTCATAAGATACCGCTCGACCATCTTGCCCCACTTTTCTCTAACAACCTCTGCCGTCTTGGCATAGCCATAACCCGGTAAATCCACAAAATATAAAGCATCATTTATATTATAATAGTTAATTGTCTGCGTCTTACCGGGAGTAGATGATGTTCTAGCTAGGGATTTACGGTTTATAAGAGAATTAATTAGCGAAGACTTTCCCACATTGGATTTACCCGCAAAAGCAATTTCAGGCTTATCATTCACAGGAAGATCACTGGTAATCCCACACACCGTCTCAAGATTTACATTC
>JAAYJU010000042.1 GCA_012522735.1 Clostridiales bacterium
TATAGTCTATATATTTATATTAAGATAATATATAAATATAAAGATAAAAAACAAGATATTATAAAGGATGTTTACTAAATGGAAGTATATTTGGACAATTCGGCAACAACCAAGATAACCGATGATGTTAGGGATATTATGCTTAAGGTCTTGTGTGAGGATTATGGCAACCCTTCCTCCATGCATATGAAGGGGGTAATTGCTGAAAGATATATGAAGGAATCTGCCCAGCAGATTGCAGATTGCCTTAAGGTAGATTTAAAAGAAATTATATTTACCTCAGGTGGAACAGAGGCTAATAATTTGGCACTTATGGGAGCTGCCATGGCCTATAATAGACGGGGAAGACATATCATTACATCTAGGATAGAGCACCCTTCGGTACACCAGCCACTTGTCTTTCTTGAAGAAAATGGTTATTCACTTAACTTTATTCCTGTGGATGCTTCAGGCAGAATCATAAAGGACAAGCTCTACGGTGCAATAAAAGAGGATACCCTAATGGTATCCCTTATGTATGTGAATAATGAGATTGGTGTGGTTCAGGATATAGAAGAAATCGCAAGTAAGATAAAAGCTATAAAAAATGATATAATCTTTCATGTAGATGCTATTCAGGCATTTGGTAAATATAGAATTTATCCTAAGAGGATGGGTATAGATCTTCTGTCTATAAGCGGACATAAGATACACGGACCAAAGGGCATCGGTGCTTTGTATGTAAGCGAGGACATACGTCTAAAACCAATACTCTTTGGAGGTGGCCACCAAAAGGGACTCCGGTCCGGAACGGAGAATGTTCCTGCCATTGCCGGCTTGGGACAAGCGGCTACCGAGCTTTACAGAGACTTTGAGCAGAAAACTCAGAGAATGTATGAGCTAAAGCAATACTTTATAAGAGAAATAAGTAAGCTTGAGGGTGTAAGTATTAATGGGCTTCCCGCAGAATGTACCAAGGATTTTGAACTGGAGCATATTAAGATGACAGCACCTCATATAATATCGATAAGCTTTAAGGGGGTTAAAAGTGAAGTGCTACTTCATGCTCTGGAAGAACGAGGTATATATGTATCCTCCGGCTCAGCCTGTAGCTCCCATCATCCAAAGGAGAGCTCTACTCTTTTGGCAATCGGATTACCGAAGGATTTAATGGATTCCACACTTAGGATTTCATTATCAGAGATGACGACCAAGGAAGAGATAGAATATGCTATAGAGAGACTTAAGGATATTCTACCTAACTTAAGAAGATTTACAAGAAGATAAACTAAGGAAAGGTTTTAGGTATAAAATGTTTAAAGCATTTTTAATAAAATACGCAGAAATTGGGTTAAAGGGAAATAACCGTTATATATTCGAGAATGCACTTCGTGACAGAATTGCAGGAGTGCTAAAGCCTCTAGGGACTTATAATGTATACAAGGAGCAGGGCAGGGTATTTGTAGAGTGCCCCGAATCTTATGATTATGAGGAGACAGTAGAGGCATTACAAAGGGTCTTTGGTATATCATCCATATGTCCTGTTGCCGTAATTGATAATTCCGATTGGGAGTCATTAACCGAAGGCGTGGGAGATTATATGGACGCCATGTATCCTAATAAAGATATTACATTTAAGGTTATGGCTAAACGTGCCGATAAGAATTATCTCTTAACCTCTCCTGAAATCTGTAAGGAGATGGGTGCTTACTTACTAAAGAGATTTCCTGGGCTTAGAGTAGATGTTCATGAGCCAGAGGTTCGTATTACAGTTGAGGTTCGTTCAAAGTCCTATGTATATTCTATAATAATCCCAGGCCCCGGTGGTATGCCTGTTGGAACCAACGGAAAAGCAATGCTTCTCTTATCAGGTGGTATAGACAGCCCGGTGGCAGGATATATGATTTCTAAACGGGGTGTATCCATGGCTGCGGTTTATTTTCATGCACCCCCATATACAAGCGAAAGGGCTAAGCAGAAGGTTGTAGATTTAGCAAAGGCCATATCAAAGTATACCGGCAGGATGAAGCTTTTTGTAGTGAATTTTACGGATATACAGCTTGATATCTATGAAAAATGTCCCCATGATGAGCTTACAATTATTATGCGTAGATATATGATGCGAATAGCAGAAAGGCTGGCTGAAGAAGAGAATTGTCTGGGCCTTGTAACCGGTGAAAGTATCGGACAGGTAGCCAGTCAGACCATGCATAGCTTAGCATCAACTAATGAGGTGTGTTCTATGCCTGTATATAGACCCTTGGTTGCCTTTGATAAGAATGATATTGTGGATATTGCTAAGAAGATAGATACCTATGAAACTTCAATTTTGCCATACGAGGATTGCTGTACAATATTTGTAGCCAAGCATCCTGTTACCAAGCCCAACCTAAAGAGAATACGTAATTCTGAAAAAAGGCTGGAGGAAGGTATTGACGAGATGGTAGATACAGCAATAGAGAATGCAGAGATAATTATTATAGATTAAAAAGTTAATCAGCTACCTTTAGTGTAGCAGTCAATCAGCTGCCTATTGGCAGTAAAAGAGCTACCTAAAGGTAGCTCTATGGAAAAGACTCTTTCAGTTAATAATAGTATAATCTCTAAGATTAATCTACGATATATGGTTTCAGAACGGAAAGAACCTGCTCGATATTCTCATTTCCATGGATGTTTAAGTCGATTGTTTTGGATAAATCAAGACTGAATATACCCATTATGGATTTAGCATCTATAACATATCTGCCTGAAACCAAGTCAAAATCTGTATCAAATTTTGTAACATCATTAACAAAAGCTTTTACCTTATCAATTGAATTTAAAGATATTTTTACTGTCTTCATAGTAACAACTCCTCCTTTATATCAGTATACCTATATACTATATTTTAACAATTTAAAAGTCAATATGCAAAGTACATAAAAAAAGAAGGAAATCTTGTATAGGTAAGTGAAGATATAACAATATGTACCAGTGAATACGGTTGAACACGGTACCTGGTACCAAAATAGACGGTACCAGGTACCGAAACAAGAAAGGATTTAGGGAATGGATAAAACGGCTGCATTTTTGACTCTTGGCTGTAAGGTGAATTCCTATGAAACAGAGGCAATAAGGGGAATGTTTGAATCAGCAGGATATGAGGTAGTGGATTTTAAAGAACTTGCCGATGTATATGTAGTGAATACCTGTACGGTTACAAACATTGCAGATAGAAAATCACGTCAAATGCTTCATCAAGCAAAAAAAAGAAACCCGGA
>JAAYJU010000043.1 GCA_012522735.1 Clostridiales bacterium
CCTAAAAACGCCGCTGCAGTACTAGCCAGCTTTGCTTCCATTTCTCCAAACTTAACCTTTGAATCCTTAGTCAAGATAATTACTGAGCCTATAGCATCACCTTCACTAATAATTGGGCTGATAACCTGATAAGTAAATTCACTGTCATCCTCGTTAGTAATTCTAATATAGTTTTTATCATCATTTGATGCTATGATACTTTCCCTTTCATTAATAAGCTCTTCTAAATCACGACTGATGCTTTTTGATAACAGATCCTTCTTTGTAGGCCCTGCTACAGCAATAAATTGATCCTTGTCTGTTATAGCAACTATATATCCTGTGGTTTGAGTTAAGGAATCCGCATATTGCTTTGCAAATTGACCAAGCTCTCCAATTGGAGAGTATTTTTTTAATATTATTTCTCCTTCCCTATCTGTAAATATCTCCAAAGGATCACCTTCACGAATTCTTAATGTACGTCTTATCTCTTTTGGGACAACTACACGACCAAGATCATCTATTCTTCTTACAATACCAGTAGCTTTCATATATATCTTCCTCCATTTTTATGATTCTAATTTTAAGTTATTTGCTACAAAGATTTCATCTACTAATATTGTTTGTAAAATGGGAAAGTTTATACAATAATAATAGCAATTTATTAAATTAAAATTTTATAAACCAATATCCGCTCTCATATTTTCAAACACCTTAAGAATGTCTAAAATCCCATATCCCCAATCTCTATTAGGATATACAATGTTTTGTCTTCTTCTGGCTCCTCGAATTAAATGGTTCTTAATAACACCGGTATCCATCCCCGGATCATTTCCTCTTACTGTCCCCCATTCCAACATTAAGGCTACAACTCCGGCGGTATGTGCTGTAGATACCGATGTGCCTGAAAAGGGCTCAAAGGTTTGGCTTAATGTAGGTGCCAAATAATTGACTCCAGGTGCAGCTATTTCCGGCTTAATAACATTATCGCGGGTATACCCCCTGCTAGAATTAACATATAGATTATTGTTAATCGGGTTGTAGGTAGTAACAGTTATCGGAATTAGAGAGGTTGCTGGTGACAAAACCGTTGTGTAGATATTAGGCTGAATAAAGTAAGTTTCCCTTGTTATAAAATCCCCCATAGGCAGCCACATATGAAATCCGGTGGCCAAATCTCCGTGTCCGTATACATTAAACCTCCATATACCCGGGGAAGCATTTTGGAAGCGAATTAGAATAAGCTGATCACCGGTCTGTGATTCTATTATTTGATAATCTATAAAAACAACTGTAATATCAAATATAAAAGAGATTACTCTGCTTACACTTAAAGCGGGTGAAATTCTCGGAATATACTCACCTGCCGGCGATAATATATCAATGGAGTATATGCCCGGAGGATCTCCCCATAATTCTATGGTGAACCCACTATCATTTTCACCTACATTTAGCTCCACAGTATTACTTCCTATGCTGGGATCTATAGCACCATAATAATGCCTACCAAGATTACCTTCGTTTCCCGCAGAAATTACCACTCCTGTATTAGGAAGGTCAGCTATACCATTTGCTATAACACTAATTGGTACACGTCCTGTATGACCTCCCTGTGAGCTTCCTAGCCCAAGACAGATTACTAAAGGTCTAGTAAGCTGTCTGGCAAGATCATTACAGTATTGCATTGCCCATATTATATGGTTTTCCTGAAAGCAAACAGTATTATCAGACACCATAAGAAAGTTTTTAACATTTTGCTTGGCCTGTCTAAGTTTAACTATAACTAGCTCACTGTCTGGCGCTACTCCATAGAAATCTTCTGCTTCCACGTCATTTCCTGCAGCAATTCCTGCAAGCATAGTACCATGACCATTCTCATCAATACTGGGTACAATAGCAAGAGGGTCTTCGGCTATTAGTGCCTGGTTTATTTGCTCAGCCGTATAAATAGTACCGAAATTAGCATCTCCAGGGGAAGGACCCGTATTAATTGATTGATCCCAAATAGAAATTATTTTACTTGTTCCGTCCGGTTTTCGAAATATAGGGTTCGTATAATCTATACCGGTATCTATGATAGCTATAATTACCCCCTCTCCTCTTAAGTTAAAGGCAGCGACCCTTCTAAGTTCTAGCACCCGTGAAGCATCAAGGCTTACCTCATCGGTCAGTCCGAATAAAAGTGGAATCTCTGCATACCTTATTCTGGGCAACACGGCTAAAAATTCTTCTAACGGCACATGAAGAACGGCATATATTTCATTCATTATATGAAGTGTGGCACTCTCAAACAATTCTATAATCCGAGGATCGCTCCTATATTCAATAATTAAATCAAAATATTCATCTCCAATAATTCTTTTTCTATCCTCACTAGTCATGGGATACTCCTTTCAATATATCATAAATATCTTATGCCTAAATGGTCTTATAAACTAATACCTCCCCGTAGTGCATCAAATACATTAAATATGTCGAGTATTCCATAGCCCCATTCACGATTAGGATATATTACATTAATATCTCTTCTTGCTCCTCTTATGATAAGATTTTTCATTTCTACAGTGCTCAAGGCAGGTAGGTTACCCCTTACTATACCCCATTCATAAATCAAAGCAGCTACACCTGTTGCATGGGCAGCAGATACACTGGTACCTGTAAATGATGTGAAACTCCCATCCAGGGTAGGGCCAATAACATTTACACCGGGAGCAGCTACCTCTGGTTTTACTCGGTTTATTCTTGTATAACCCCTGCTGGAATTAAGATATAAACTATCATCTGCGTCATTATAAGCCGTCACTGTCAAAGGGTTTATCGCATTCCCTAATGTCAGAATAGTAGTGTAAGGATCAGAACGAATGAAATATGTATCATCAGAAATAAATCCTTCCATAGGAAGCCATATATTAAAGCCCATATTTAGCCCACCTCTTTCATATACATTAAAGCGCCAAATCCCTGGGCTAGGGTTTTCAAAGCGTACCAGAATAAGCTGCTCACCACTTTGAGATTCAACCATCTGATAGTCAACATATATTATAGTAGCTTCAAATATAAATGTTATAACCCTATGCTCATCTCTTCCGGCAGATATTCTTGGAATATATTCGCCTGAGGGTGTCAAAATATCAATAGAATAAATGTCTGGAACAGAACCCCAAAACTCCATGGAAAATCCGGGTTCATTTTCCGCTACATTAAGCTCTACTGTATCATAGCCAGTCGTAGGATTAATTCTACCACTATAATGTCGTCTCTCATTACCCTCATTACCCGCAGCTATAACCACACCTATTCCAGAAGCAGCAGCTTTTCCCGATACATATGTGCTTAGGGTTCCTAATCCGTCATGAGCCCCCTGAGAACTACCGACCGCCATACATATAACCATAGGGCGTCCAAGTTCGATTGATCGTTCATATAGGTATATCACACCTTGCCATATATCCGTTTCTTGAAAACACACCGCATTATCTGATATATAGAAAAAATTCCTTAGGTATTGCTTGGCCGGTTTTAGTTTTACAACCACAAACTCCACAGCAGGAGCTACTCCAAAAAAATTGTTCCCGGGTACATCATTGCCTCCGGCAATTCCTGCCAGCATAGTACCATGTCCATTATTATCAGTAGAGGGAACAATGGATAATGGATTCTCATTTTGCAAGGCCTCATTAATCTGTTCTCTGGTATATTCAGTCCCATATGCTTTACCTATAGGCGGATTATTACTTACTATTGTTTGATCCCATATAGATATTATTCTTGTGGTATTATCAGCATGCTGAAAAATAGAATTAGTATAGTCCACCCCTGTATCTATTATCCCTATTAAAACCCCCTGACCTCTTAGGTTAAAAATAGGTATGTTTCTTAACTTAAGAACACCGGATGCTTCCAAGCTAGATTCACTAATTATTCCAAAGCAGGTTGGCATCACACTGTAGCCCATTCTATATACAATATCCTGGGTTATAAAGCTTACAGGCACATGAACAATAGCATATTGAATATTAATAATCTGCACCGTACTATCCGGAAATTGTTCTAATATACGTACATCTCCATCATATTCAATTATTAAATCTGCATAATCCTCACTGATAATTCTCTCGTTTTCCTCTGGAATCACTTAAAAACACCTCGATTTTATATTTGGGAACGATTATAAGAACATGTTTTTCAGTTCTTATAATAATATATATATTGTGAAAAAATTAAAGTATGTTTTAATGATTTTTCTAATTTTAAAAAAGGTATGTCAAGAAAGATTATTACTTTTTTCTTAACATACCTTTATTATATTAATGCTAGATTTAATCTATGTGGGGCGAACTTTTCTTCTTTTCAAATATCTAAAAAGTATCAGCATCCCAATGAATATCAAATTACCTATCAGGTAGAAAAATACCAGTTCCAAGATATAAGAGCTTTCATGCTTATAATTACTTATAGTAATCCATATCCCGAAAGCAGTCCATAATACCGGGATGATAAAGCCCCAGAAGAGCTTTCTTCTTGTTGAAAGAAATATCTGTATAAGCAGGAAGGGTAATAAAAATAAAAATATAATAAGCAAATCGTTCCAAAATATCGACACATCCCATCCTCCTTAGTTTATTTTATTTTCGCAGATTAGGAACTCTAATCTGCTTATGCGTGGAAGTTATGCGTTAAACATAACCCTTTCACTGTTAAATGCCCTAGTTACCAATGTAGTAATTAGAAACGCCAATAAAGCAAGTGATCCAACAGTCACACCAAACTTAGCCATAGTTAGCTCTCCTACTAGCAAATCCTGCATGGCTATGGCTCCATTATAAACAGGTATTGCATAATATTCAATGCCTTTTTCACCGCTGCTGGAGAACATAGTCAAAATAGAGCCAAGCATAACCAGTATATATAATGGAGTTACATAGCTTCCTGCCTCCTTCTGAGTTCTGGCATAGACCGCCACTAAGGCCACCAAAGACACATAGAGGTATACCAAGACAATCAGCAGAGCAAATAACTGAATTATCTGAATAGGAGTAAATTTGATACTTGCCATTGCTCCCAAGTCTCCACCTCCCAGCCTCTGAATACCTATAACTACCGATACGGTATATATAACCGCTGAAAGGCTTGTTAATATACCTAGGGAAATGAGCTTTCCAAATACTATCTCACTTCTCTTAATAGGAGAAAGAAGCATAGAGGAAAGTGTTCCTCTTTCTTTTTCACCGGTTATAGAATCCATACCAAGCCCCATAGCTCCTTGAAATAGCATGATGTTGATTAAAAAGGGTAGAAGCATTGCCAAGAACTTACCGTTCGCTTTACCCTCGTCAACAATTACTCCTGCCTCCGGGTCCCTATCAATATGAAAAACCTGTAGCTGTTCTATATTTCCTAACCTTGCCGCAAGTAAAGATTGCTGATAGGAATACAAGACGCTTGCAGTAAAATTTCCTTTTGCTGCATTTGAATAATCCTCAGAAGGATTATAAAATGTTCTAACCTCCGGGATAGGGTCTCCTATCTCCTCGTAGTTTTGAATCGTCTCTATAAATCCTTCATCAAATACGACCAATAAATCAATCTCGCCCTTTAAAATCCCGTCATTTATATGATTAGTTGAATCTGAAGTATTCAAATATGTTATGTAGCCATTATAATCAACAGCGTCTATTATACTATCCAAACCCTCAGGAGCATTCTGAATATACACTGTCGGAATATGTGCCTCGATATCCTTTTCTAAATTAGATATCAATCCTCCCATAATACTATACATAACCATAATAAGGACTCCCGGAAGAATAAATAAACTAATTACCATTTTTTTATCGGTAAATACTCTGGTTAATTCCTTTTTGATGATATTCTTTGTTCCACCCATCTTATTCCTCCTCCTTATTATGTATTTTAAATAATTCAAAAAAAGCATCCTCTAAATCCTTGGTTTGCGTCTGCTCAAGGATCTCCTTTAGCGTTCCTTCCATGGCCAAGACACCGTTTATAATGATACCGATTCTGTCGCATAGCTTCTCAGCCTCTGTCATGATATGAGTAGAAATAATAACCGTTCTGCCCTCATCCCTTAATAGCTTCAGGTAGTCCGTTACATTCCTTGCTGTAATTATATCAAGACCATTTGTTGGTTCATCGAATATAATAACATCAGGATTATGCACAAGACTTACTGCTATAGAAGCCTTTTGCTTCATTCCTGAAGAAAGCTCTTCTATCTTCTTATCCTCAAAATCCTTAATATCAAAATAATTGAACAATTTCTCTCTTCTTTCTTCTATGGCTTTTTCATTAAGACCATGAAGTCTTCCAAAGAAACCAAACATATACTTTGGCGAAAACTGAGGATCCAGCTTAATTTCATTGGTTAAGAAGCCAATTGTCTTTCTGACTTTTTCAGAATCCTTAACAGTATCATACCCTTTTACAGTAATATCCCCCCCTGTAGGCTTTAATAAAGTAGCGATACAGCGTAGAGCCGTCGTCTTACCTGCACCGTTTGGTCCCAGAAGCCCATAGATCTCTCCGGGCTTTGCAGTTAAGCTTAGCTTATCTACCGCCTTCATCATGTTCTTTTTTGTCTTGTGTTCCATCATTTGCTTCTTGGTTAATTTGTAAACTTTGGTTAATTCATTGATTTGAATCATGTCATCCCACCTTTCTCAGTATTATTCTATATAAAAATTCAAGAAGTTTCTTTAGAAACAGATTAAACTTATGTTAAATATCATATCAAATCCTCATCCAAAACTATTGTAAAAGGACCGTCATTAACCAGAGATACCTTCATCTCGGCGCCAAATACTCCGCTTTCTACCTTCCCAATTCTATCCCTAATCTGCTCTAAGAAATATTCATACAAATCCTCTGCCTTACTGGCAGAGCCGGCATTTATAAAATCAGGCCTATTTCCCTTTCTGCAATCAGCATATAAGGTAAATTGCGATACTAGAAGTAGCTCACCTTTAACATCATTAAGAGAGAGGTTTGTTTTGCCCATATCATCAGCAAATATCCGAAGCTTTAGTATCTTATCAATATAACGGTCGGCAATGTTTTTATCATCATCCTTACCCACTCCGAGAAAAATTAATAGGCCTTTTCCTATTGCCCCTGTGATCTTTCCATCTACCTCTACCTTAGCTTCCAATACCCTTTGTATTACAATTCTCATAGTCTTGTCCTTTCATAAATATCCTCATATTATTCCTTCACAGACTTGATAACGCTCCATATATCTATAAGCTTTTCTAATGAGTATGAAGCATTAGCAGGACTTGTAGATGGAAGTAATATGATTTCTCTTTTGATGTTTTTATAGATATATCTATTATAAAGCTGATATGCTCTACCACCATTGGCATATATCCTTAGGATATCCGCTTGCTTTAATATAGGTCTAATATCATTAGCTATTACATTCTTAATACTGCTATCGGCTGATCCGATTATTTCACAGCTTTGCACCACATCCCATAGTGCAATGCGATTCCTTAGAAGAAGCTGCTTTTTATCATCTATTGTCTCTGGTAGCTTTTCATTACAAATCGAACTTATTACCCTCCAGAATCTATTCTGAGGATGATGATAAAAGAATTCTCCTTCTCTGGATTTAACTGAGGGGAAGGTTCCAAGTACCAGTATTTTCGATTCTTCATTAAATACCGGAGATACCGGGTGTACCACTCTCTTATTCATGGCTCCTCCATTCTTGAACCTCTCATGACAAAGTCGAGTGTATTATTATTGTGCTTAAAAAGGCTTTCTAATTACATATATAAAATCTTATTTTACCAATATATCTTTTAAGAAGGATTCACCTGCCACCTGCTGCTTAATTTCAAAATACTCTAATACAGTAGCAGCTATATCAGCGAAGCTTTCTCTTGTTCCGAGATTATTACCCTTCTTAATCTTCTTTCCGTATGCAACCATGGGAACATACTCTCTTGAATGGTCCGTGGATGGAGTTGACGGATCACAGCCATGATCTGCTGTTATAAGCAAAAGATCCTCATCCTTTAATGCATTTAGGATTCTGGGAAGCTGGTCGTCAAAATAAGTTAAAGCCTTAGCATAACCGTCTACGTCATTCCTATGTCCATATACCATATCAAAATCCACCAAGTTCACAAAGCATAGTCCTGTAAAATCTCTTTCCATTCTCTCTATTAGCTTCTCAATACCCTCTTTATTGTTATTAGTTCGTACTGTATCAGTAACACCCTTACCGGCAAATATATCATAGATTTTGCCAACCCCAAGAACATCTAGCCCAGCATCTACCAATTGGTCCAGCATGGTTAGAGGAGGTGCAAGTGAGTAGTCATGGCGATTTGAGGTCCTTTTATAGTCAGGATAGGAACCAACAAAGGGTCTTGCAATTACACGGCCCACTCCATGCTCATCACGTAGAATTTCTCTTGCTATCTCACAATACCTATAAAGCTCCTTAAGAGGAACAATATCCTCATGAGCTGCAATCTGAAATACGCTGTCTGCAGATGTATATACTATAAGCGCTCCTGTTTCTATATGTTGCCTACCATATTCAAGAATAACCTCAGTTCCCGAATAGGGAAGATTACATAAAGCCTTCCTCCCCGTCCTTTTCTCAAACTCACTTATAATATCCTTAGGAAATCCATTCGGATAAGTCGGAAATGGCATTTTAGATATTACACCTGCTATTTCCCAATGTCCTGTAGTTGTATCCTTTCCCTTGGATTTTTCAGCAAGTCTAGCAATACTTCCTTCAAACATTTCCTTCGACTCCATACCTGGAAATTTCTCTTCTACTCCTTTAATATTAAAAAGTCCAAGCCTTTCCATATTAGACATATTAAAATACTCACTTTTTGAAACCGCATATAGGGTATGGCTAGCCTCATCATTATATTCCTTAGCATCGGGAAGCTCACCGATACCCACACTGTCTAAAACAACTAAAAATATTCTCTTCATATATTTTCCTCCTCGTACAATATATTTTATATTATAAGTAATGATATATTCTCTTGATAGTCTCCTACAAATTACCATTATTATTCTATCATCTGTATTATAAGATTTTTATCTTAACATGTCCATTGTCTTTATTTTGTCTTTAACATATTAGCTATGAATATAATTAATATACTAAAAGTCTTAATTATTAAAACATTCTTAAGATTTACTTAATGTAATTTTCTGTATATTGTAGAGTGAAAAAATTTGTGTTATACTCACGTATAAGCGGATTAGTCCAAGGGAAACAGTATGGTTTATATGACACGCTTTTTGTGTCATAATAAACCATAGTGTTTTACCTATGGATGCGTAGCATCCATTAGATAAGGTGCAAACGCGAATCGGTTCTGCAAGCAGAACCTTTGGCGAAAGCGTAGCTTTCGAGCTACTAATCCGCTTATTACAACACTTAATTCGAAACGAGGTATCAACATGAAATTCAAGGATAAGCTAATACATATTTTTAGCAAGTATAGACATGGATTAATCCTTGTGTACTTTTTTATCTATATGATCTGGTTTACTTATCTGGAGCGTACTGTGACTACAGATTTTACACCGGTACACTCAAAGCTGGATAAATACATCCCTTTTATGGAGATTTTTATTATTCCATATTTCCTATGGTTTATATTCATATTTGTCACCGTGGCATACTTCTTCCTAACCTCAAGACAGGAATTTTATAAATGCTGCGCTTTTCTTTTCATCGGTATGACAATATGCTTGATAATTTACACCATTTGGCCAAACGGTCACTATTTACGAGTGAATCTGGATACACTGGGGAGGAGTAATATCTTTACCCGAGCACTTGGAAGACTATATAGCATAGATACTGCAACCAATGTATTTCCCAGTATTCATGTATATAATTCTATCGGCGCAATGATTGCCATAAGAAAAAGCGAGCGATTAAGACAAATTAAGTGGCTTCAGATATCCACCTTCATACTAACAGTATTGATATGTATGTCCACAGTTGCATTAAAGCAGCATTCCATCTTAGATGTCTTTGGCGGAATCGCCCTCAGCATAATAATGTATGCCTTCATATATATACCAAACCGTAGCAAAGTAGCAAAGAAAGCAGACCATGAACTATCTAATGTCTAAAAAAGCTGTTGCAGAACTACAAGGGGGGTATAGTTTTGCAACAGCTTACTTATTAATTAAATCCGTAGATTCTTCTTGCTATATCGTATCCAACTTCTACAATCCTTCGACCGAATTTCCCAGGTAGGTTCATGGAGCCGCCTAGAATATGGTAGCGGATCTTCTTATATAGCCACTTGTTATAGCTTTTTAGATGGTTCCAAAGCTCCTCTTTTTTTGCTAAGCTTTCATCACTACCCTCTTTAATCAGAAATACCGAGCAGATTACCATCATCATTGAGAGATATTTAATCATGTAATTTCTTAGCTTCCTACATTTTATCTGTGAAAGATTATGAGACTCTATCATTATCCTAGTAACTCTTATCTGCTGGTCTATTCTGCTAATCATAACCTTCTCATTAACCGACTGGTCAGACCTGCCTATAAAATAGCGGTATAAATTCACATCCATATAATAGAGTGTTTTTACATAGGGAAGGGGTTGATATACAAATATGTTATCCACATAAAATGTATGCTTGGGCAGCCTCAATCCACAATCCTTTAGGAGCTTGGTACGATATATGGCTGAGTGCATTAGGATGTTCTGACTTTGCCTAAAGTGCATTATATCATCCCATGTAAATATCTGGTTCTTTGGAAGAGCCCAATTATAATTAATAACCTTCTTCCGCTTAGCCCCAACCTTCTCATACACGTAATTTGCAAGAAACATATCTGGACTGTTGCCATCAGCAATCAATTCCTTTAGCTTATCAAGTACCTCCAGTAGTGCTTTTTCATTCACCCAGTCATCACTGTCAACCACCTTAAAATACAGGCCGGTAGCATAAGCCAGACCAGTATTTACAGCTTCACCGTGACCACCGTTTTCCTGGGTGATAACACGGACAATCTCCGGATATTTATCTTGATAATCCAGTCCGATTTTCTCGGTTTCATCCTTGGAACCGTCGTTTACAATAATAATTTCCATATTGTCACCGCCGGATAAAAGAGTTTCAATCGCGCGGTTCATATATGCAGCCGAATTATAGCAAGGTACTGCTACTGACAAAAGTTTCATTACTACCTCTCATTCCGTGCCATTTATGGCACTGCCATATATGGCATTGCCATCGTCGGCACAATCAAATAATGAAGAATATATATATTATACTAAATTCTCAGGATTCAGGCACTCCAATTCCTTAACAACAAATCTTCCATCCTTACGGATTAATACGTCATCAAAATATATCTCACCACCACCATATTCTGGTGTCTGTATGCATACCAAATCCCAATGTATAGCAGAGCTATTACCATTCGGAGCTTCCTCTTCATAGCAATTTCCAGGTGTGAAATGGAAGGATCCCATGATTTTCTCATCAAACAAAGTATCCTTCATTGGCTTAAGGATATAAGGGTTTACTCCTATGGCAAATTCTCCAATATAACGTGCACCCTCATCTGTATTTAATACGTCGTTAATTCTTGTCGTGTCATTAGATGTTGCTTCTACTATCTTACCATTTTCAAAACGGAATGATATGTTCTCGAAAGTAAATCCCTGAAATACCGCAGGTGTATTATAGGTTAAGGTCCCATTAATACTATCCCTTACAGGTGCTGTATATACTTCACCGTCCGGTATGTTTCTTTCACCGGCACAGGGAACTGCAGGTATGTTCTTAATTGAGAAGCTTAAATCTGTGCCTGGACCAACTATGCGCACCTTATCTGTTCGATTCATATAATCCACCAAATTTTTCATAGCTTCATTCATTTTGGCATAATCAAGGTTGCAAACCCTAAAATAAAAATCCTCAAATGCCTCCTGGCTCATATTGGCAAGCTGGGACATAGAAGCATTTGGGTATCGAAGAACAACCCATCTGGTTTTCTTAACACGAATATCATGATGTACTGGTGTCTGATAATAGGTTTCGTAAAGCTTCATCTTGTCCTGTGGTACATCTGCATTTTCGGTAATATTATCCGAACCTCTTATTCCTACATAGCAATCCATTTGATCCATTTCAGAAGCATCTATTTTAGCCATTAATGACATCTGCTCTTCAGTACAATTTAGCAGTACTTCTCTTAGTAATCTTGGGTTAGAATAGTGAACGAATGGTATTCCCTTCGCTTTATATACTTCCTTTACAATTTGTCTTGCTAAATCCTCTGTAGCTCCACCAATGTGGTGTACATATACCTTATTTCCTTCTTCTACCCTCATAGAATAATTCACAAGGTTTTTAGCTAGTGTTTTAATTCTTTCATCCATATATGTGGTCTCCTTTTTTATAATTTTTATTGAGATAGATAGGAAATAAACACATTTCCTGCCTTTTCAAACAATTGTGTACTATCCTGTATGCCCATTTTAATTGTCTTTCCTTGCTTGGGGTCAACCATAAAGATATTATAAGCGTCATAACCGTATATCAAGACAGCATCGTTATATCCCGTCATAGCTATTATGGGTCTCCCATTAGACACATAATACAAGGCCTGATCCAATGTTGCACCTGATAAGCTTATAGGCTCTAGCTTCAAATGACTGATTAGAACTTCATATGCTGAGATGCTTTTTAAGTCAAATGCTTTATTATCTATATTTTCACCTATATAGCGACCTATCAGCTTAAGGCAGCTCTCAATTGAGCTCTGCGTGGTCGATAGATTCATTGCTTCAAACTGGGATATAACATTTCTACTAGCTTTCACACCACGTTCCCAAACAAGCCTATTCGAGTTGCTTAATACTACTCCTACACCACTATCTGCTAGTGCTATAGCATCTGCTGCCTCATCATATGATCCCTCAAGCTCACCTAATATATAGGTGTAATATAGATTACGCTTAGGTGAAATTGACTCATCCTCTATAAAATAATGCCTATTCTTCTGCAAGCGTAATGTCGGATCCTCAGAAATAACCGTATTTACTGTATAAAGTCTGTCTGGTACCTTCTCCATATCAAATCCAGATGGAAGTGATAAATAGTATTCGGTCAAAGAATCCTCCGTTATCCTTGTTTCAGCATTTAGATATGAAGTTCTCTCAACACTTTGATTCATGATATAGTCATTGTCTATAGCTACAAATACTATTCTACCGTCCATATTTTGTTTGGTTGCCCTGTACAACTCAATAGTATTATCCTTTACCTCAATCCCTGTTATAAAGAAACCTGGTTTGTAATAGGACTTTAAAACTTCTCTTTCAGTAGTTGCTATCTCGACTCTGTCCATGGGAACAACCCTTGTTCCGTCTATTGAAACAGTAATATCATCCTCACTAACAAATCCATATATTAGATTCGAATCTATCTTATCCAATAGCAGTATTTTATATCCTCTATCGGCATTTATCATCTGAATATCTCCGCTTTCGATATCCATGATTTTAATATTATTCGCATCTCTAGGGTCGGAGCTTTCCTGCCAGGCGACATATCCTTCATCATAAAAAACTACTACATCATCCTTAGAGGTGTTATTAGCCAGCTCTGTAATATGCCTAGTAATCAGATTATAGGAATATATACTATTATATAAATGAAAATAAAAAATATCCAAGGAAGAAACATAAGCAAACGCTCCTATGTTTTCCTTCAATGTTTGATATGGCTCATCTAAAGGGATATATACCTTTTCCTCAATTTGCCCTTCAGACCTGTTATATTCATACATAACTAAGGCTACTCTACCCTCATATTGGCCTCTATTCATATAACCATATACCATGAAATCCACATTACCCTCAGCATCCATATTTAGTATTTTGATATCATGCTGATCGTAGATATCTCTTATATAGTCAGTATCCTCCTGACGGAAAGAAAACACACGGGTAATATCATTATCATCAAGATTATAAAACCATAGCTCATTACTTCTTACAAAAGCGAATTTCTTCTTGTCAGGGCTTGCCAAATACTCGGTTGTAGGATCATTTGTAATTCCCAATTTCAACTGGCTCTTAGATACGCTGGCTAGGTTTATATCAAAGATGGCTTCCATACGCCTTTCATAGTTTAATAAGAATATTCTATCAGGAGAATATCTTATTCGATAATATTCCTTTACCTTGTATAATTCCGGAATGTCAGAAACATCTGCGCTTACCACGTATTCCAATAGTATAGAAGCTATATCAGTATGATTTTCCACAATTGTAGGAATTACTTCTGTTATAAATTCAGGCTGTAGGTTTCCCCAGGTTATCAGATCAAAGCTGGAGTGAATATTAATATTGGCCATGGTTGTATTATCTTTTTTTCCGTCAGGCTCAAGATATCTAATGTATTCCTCTGCCCTTATCTTATCCTTTATAGCTTCATGAAATTCCATGACAAAGTCTAGCTTTTCAACAAGATTCGTCTTATTGTATTTTCTTATCCGATGATAATAATACATTTTTCGGCTTTCGCTGGTTATAAGTGTAATCTTTACAGCATACTCCTTATCACTCATTAGCTCGGAGCTAATATTAATTCTAGCTATCTTTATATCCCCATCTTCATTAAACACACTGACAGAACCCTTTTCAATCAATTCATTTTGGGTAAAATCTCTAAGCTCAAAATTCAACTTTTTAATGTCATATTCCTGCTGATTAATCATTACCTCATAGGCTTGATTAGATCCTACAGGTAAAAGAGCTTCTCTGATAGAATTTGCATCTAGGTTACTGCTATAACCATGAAGAAGATTGATGACCTTCTCTTCAGTTCTTAATGTAACAAAAGGGAATGTAGTCTCCTCCATACTTGTAGTGTTGTCTATATTAAATACCACTTCCTTTATATCCTTACCGAAATAATAAAGAGAAGCGATAAATATGATTACTAAAATAATTATACGATATACCTGCTTTAACAAAAATATATTCCTTCCTTCCATAAACTAACCTTACCGCGGGTTATACTGGTTGCACTTATACAAAAAACACGCAGTGTTTTTCCAAAGGCTAAACTTTGTTGAACCGATTATATCGTGATTATATCATATTCGTTTTTCATTTGATAGACTTGTGTATACTCATTTGATATTTTTGTTATATAAATCTTCTAATTTCACAATCAAATTATGATTGCATATACTGATAATAAAAAGCTTAGGAGCACATAAAATGCAAAATTCAACCTCTACGTCCCAATCAGAATGTGATAAACAGATAAACGCGCAGATGAATAGGGATTTAACCACACCAAATAGTGGTACAATGCCCCGTAATACAACTCCTCCGCCTGCCAGTATGCCTATGGATAGAGGCACCCCTCCAAATATGGGTATGCCTAAAAATAGAGCTACAACACCAGCTACACCGATAAATAGAGGCACCACATCGGGTACACCTATTAACAGAGGAACTTCTCCCCGTGCCGGTATGCCTATGGAAGAAACTATGCCTCCAACCACAGGTATGCCTAGGACCGGTACTATGCCTCCGACCACAGGTATGCCTAGAACCGGTACTATACCCCCGACCACAGGTATGCCTAGGACCGGTACTATCCCCCCGACCACAGGTATGCCTAGAACCGGTACTATACCCCCGACCACAGGTATGCCTAGAACCGGTACTACGCCTCCGACCACAGGTATGCCTAGAACCGGTACTACGCCCCCGACCACAGGTATGCCTATGGAAGAAACTATGCCTCCAACCACAGGTATGCCTATGTACGGTATGCCTATTAATACCCCATATAATGCTCCAATGGGAGTACCACTTTACCCTCTTTATGGTTATGATAACTGTGAAGATTTAGACCGGGATATGAAATATCTTCAACAACTTTATCCAAGCTCCGCTAGGCGTATACAAGGTGAAATAAATAATGAATGTGATAAGCTTGAATATGATGGAAGTGTTATGTTTGATGAATACCCCGACAGGGTAACATTAGACAGGATTGTTGACAGAGTATACGAGAGGATTAAAGATATGGAGGAAGTCCCTTTAATTGAGGCAAACAGTGTTTACTTTGCTCCAAGAAGAAGGCAGAATATATTAAGAGATTTTGTTAGCATTATTCTATTGAATGAATTATTTAACAGAAGAAGACGCCATCGTAGTCGTAGACGCTGGTTCTAAACTTTACAAAGCTGGTAAGTCTTCTTACCAGCTTTGGTTTATTATTGGTGAAGCTAAGTAAATCTTAGTCTTTTCTGATAGCTCATCATATGTCATAGCAATCTGAATATTGATTTTGCATCCCACTGTTTCAATATATTCATCAATTAAGCCTGTATAAGCATATACTGTATAGCTTTCTCCCTGTTGGTAGTCAAAGGCTACTTCACCTTGTAAATCCTTCACTAAGAGTTTCGCCATCTCTTCCTTATCAGCCTTTGACATTATTCCATCAACTATGCCTTCATACAAGACATTAACCTGTCTTTCCGATATATCCAGTTCATCCAGAGATTCCTCAATTAGCTTCCTATATTTTTCAATACTATTAATTGATTCCTTAATATTCAGCCTAACTACAATATAATGCTTTATCCTGATACCCAAATCAATTTCTTCTTGTATACTAACAATCTTTATGGATGTTTCTGCCTTCTTTGCCTGCTTATGATATGAGTATTCTGTCTTCTCACCCTCCCGAACTATAGCTATATCAGTATCTATATTTAGTCCTATAAAATTCGCTATATGGTGCAAAATATCTTTCTTATCAGTCTCACTTAAAAATTCATTATGATGCTGAGCTACAACCTCCAGACTACATTCCATGTCCTCTGTATTGGTCTTAACAAAAGCCTCCGCTATTTCAAAGCTATTAAAAAACACACGATTCATTATAATCTGGGTAAATACAGCAATCCATAGGACCGCTGCTATATACAAAGTTATTTTAGTTCTTCTCAAGGAAAAAATACCTTGTAGCGCTTCAACAATCCTACTTATTTTTTCCAGAATGTCCACCTCCATTTAGGAATCCTTCTTTCTACCTGCTAGTATTCCCGAAAAATGAGCTGAATATACTTTTTTACTATACCTTATGACAAAACCGTGTTATACTTATTCACAATAAGTTATTTAAGCCGTTTCTTATCAATGAACCAAGAAGCAAAGGGAGGTTCCTATATGAGCCAGCTTTCTCTTTACAGAAAAAGATTTATTCCCGATGATTTTGTACATTTGAAGGATGATATTATCCTGTCCATGGATGAAAACCTCATAATCACTAAATGGAGACCCCTCCGGCCAAAAGAGAATATGGCAGGTGGCGTCTCCGCATATTATATTAATCATGGAGTTAAGGTTAGTAAAATATACAATAAAAATGAACAGCTGCTCTATTGGTACTGCGATATAATCCAAATTAATCCCGACTCCAACCTAAAGAGCCTAATATATGAGGATCTACTTATTGATGTTGTCATATATGAGGATGGAAGCATTAGAATCCTGGACTTAGATGAGTTGGCTGATGCGCTAGAGCTTCACCTTATCACCAATAAAGAGGCAGAACAAGCCCTAAGGACCCTTGATTGCCTGTTAAAGCTTATCTACCGAGGTGGCTTTGGCGAGCTTCAAGCTCATATAAACCAAGCCGAAGCTGTCTATTCATCCTCAAGCATTTGAACTCTTCTGGAATGCCTTTCTTGACCTGAAAACTCAGTGTTTAAAAACGTGTCTACAATTTTCACAGCTAACCCGGGGCCAACTACTCTTGCTCCCATAGCTAGTATATTAGCATCATTGTGCAGCCTTGTTGCTTCTGCACTAAAGCAATCATGGCATAAAGCGGCACGAATTCCTTTCATCTTGTTTGCTGCAATTGATATTCCTATTCCAGTACCGCAAATTATGATACCAAAATCACACTCTTTATTTTGGATTGCCCTTCCTACAGCCTTACCATATATGGGGTAGTCGCTGGCATCAAGCTTACCGCATCCAAAATCCTTATATTCGATTCCCTTATCTTCAAAGTACTTAATTATTTCCATCTTTAGTTCATAGCCAGTATGATCATTACCAATACCTATCATTATAAACACTCCTTGTTTAGAATTTTATCCTTATTATTTTTTGGTTTATTTGTCCTCATTTAATTTGTATACAGTCTTTTTTACAAGTCTTGCAAGCTCTATATAGCAATCCTCATATTCAACTAATGATCCCCCGTATGGATCTATTACATCTCCACTTTCACCTGCATATTCCTTTATTGTATATACATTCTTGGCATCCCCATAAGTATCTTTTATTTTTCTTTTATGTGCTTCTGTCATTGTAAGAACTAATGTATCATCATCTATATCTGATTCTCTCAATCCTTTTGAAATGTGATTAATACTCTCTAAATCATGCTTTTTTAATACAACCTCAGCCTTCTGATTAATCGGTTCACCAAACAAAACCACTAGGCCTCTTGAAATCACCTTAACATCACTTTCCTTGTCAAGATTCTTATAAATTACTTCAGCCATAGGGCTTCTACATGTATTACCGGTACACACAAAAATCAATTTATTATATTTAGACATACCAATCCTCCTAAAAAGACTTTATCTCTTATACTACTAATAACGGAGGATTTATCCTCCTAAAAAGACTTTATCTCTTATACTACTAATAACGGAGGATTTATCCTCCTCAAGCCTTTACCACTCTATAGCCTGCGGCCTTCAATAAACGATTCATAATAGCCTGCCCTAAATCACCTCTTGCAAAGCTTTCAGAAAATATATAATCCGCATGGATATCATCAAAATCTCTTAATACAGCATAAAGGCCAGCCGCTATTGAATCTTCATCTTCTCTTGGCCCTAATGACTTTATATTACCATAACTATAAAGGCCTTTTGTCTCCTCCGTTGCTATTATTCCTACAGTTTTTCCTTCCTCGGTGATTTCCTTAGCTTTTTTATTAATTTCAGCTATTACATTTTCTATGTTTCCCTCGTAGATAGTCAGGCAACCTTCAGGAGCATAATGGCGATACTTCATCCCTGGCGCCTTAGGCTTAATATCCTCGTCCAAGATTTTTCCAAAGACAGCCTTGTCATATTTAACATTGCCGATGACATTTTCAATCATTGCTTTTGTAATACATCCGGGTCTTAATATTATAGGTTCTTCAGATGATAAATCTACTATGGTTGATTCCAATCCAAGAGTAGATTTACCACCATCAATAATCATATCAATCTTACCAGTTAAATCTGCTATAACATGCTCTGCCCTCGTAGGACTGGGCTTTCCGGATACGTTAGCACTGGGGGCGGCTATAAATCCACCGGATCGGGAAATTATGTCCTTGGCAATTCCTGATGCAGGAAGTCGTATTGCTACGGTACTTAGCCCTCCTGTAGTACTAAAGGGTACAATATCCTTCTTATTAAGTATCATAGTCAAAGGGCCTGGCCAGAAAACCTCGGCAAGCTTAAAGGCTTTATCCGGAATATCTCTTGCTATTCGCTCCATATGCTTTGGGTCGGCTATATGGACAATTAAAGGATTATCCGATGGCCTACCCTTAGCTTTATATATTCTTTTAGAAGCCTCATGATTAAGTGCATCCGCACCCAAGCCATATACGGTTTCGGTAGGAAAGGCCACCAAGCCTCCGCTTCTTAATATATTTGCGGCAGTATTTAAGTCATCTTCGCATAAAACACCTCTATCTGCCTGTACTATTATTGTCTTCATCCTTCTTGAGTACTCCTTTTATTACATCTACTATGTTCACTACATACCAAAGCATTTTAACCATCATGATTATCAGATATCTGGGATTATATCACGTTTGCATATATTTATCCACATCCAGGTAAAAATTACTGAGCCTTGGTCATATTAAGATGCTTGATAATACCAAGATGAATTGCCCATGCCATTTTCTCCTGGTATTCCTCTTCTAGTAAAAGCGCTGCTTCAGTCCAATTGCTAAGATACCCACACTCAACTATGACCAAGGGGTAGATGGTATGCTTTAGCATATAGTAGTTGGTATTTGATTTTGCCTTTCTGTGATTCCCATCCTTTATGGTCTCTTTTAGCTGTTCCTGTAAAGTCATAGCAAGAATTGTTCCCTGCTCAGACTGGGCATGGTAAAAGACCTGAGCTCCCTTTACATTCTCCTGGCTAAAGCTATTCTGGTGTATACTTACAGCAAATACCGCATCACTTGAATTTATTATTTTAATTCGATTATTCAGATCTGCTCTCTTTTTATTAGAATCAGATTCAGAGTATAAGCCCTCATCCTCTGTTCTTGTCATTATTACATGGATATCATTTCCTTCCAATAGATCTTTTAGCCTCAAAGCTATAGCCAGATTAATATCCTTCTCCAATGCCCCGTTAACACCCACCTTTCCAGGATCTCTGCCGCCATGGCCGGGATCAATTACTATAGAAACCTTTTCATGTTTCTTCTCTATACTGTCTTCCTGAAAAAGATTCCTCATAACCTTAATAGACTGGTCCGTGGTAAGAAGTCTTGCAATAACTATTAACAACAAAAAAAAGACACTAAAATACTTTCGTTTCATATGCTATACTTCCCATTTAACTATCCCTACATTTTATGAAAAGGTATTGCATCATATTCTAAACATCTGATGGGCTGTTGCAAAATAATGGCTGTTTCAAAACTGTACTACTAATCAGTGTGTGAGGTTACATCTATATACCACGAGTACAGTTTTGAAACAGCCATTAAAATTATTTTGCATCAGCCCAACATTTATTAGTTCAAATATCTTATGATGATATTCCAGATTTCTTCCCTTTCAAGTCCAAGCTTCCATGCTCCAATACCTGCCACATTAGCCTCATATATAACCTTCATCTTCTCTTCGATGGACCTAGCATCCTCTAACCATATCTTATAAAGAGCGTCATCCTTTTCAAATTCTCCATAATTTGAGCCATAGGTATCATCCCACTGAGCTTCTATACCATTATCAGTAAAGACCCTACTTGCCGGAGTCATGGAGAGACTTTCACTAGTAACATCTCCTTCGTCTGTCTCTTTCCAAAGTCTTGAATAAAAAGGAACTGCAATAACAGTCTTTTCTCTGGGGACCTCCTCTAGGGTGTTTCTTATGGCATCCTTAACAAATCCTATAGAAGCTACAGGTCCTGCAACATCGGAGCCTGAATAATACTCATCATATGCCATTACAATTATATAATCAACGATTTCCCCCTGCTCTGTCCTGTCATAATATTTATTATATGGGGCGGGAACATAATTATCTACCGATAATACTATGCCGTTATTCCTACATTTTACAGAAAGCTCTCGTAAGAATTGAATGAAGTGCACTCCGGCTTTAGAAGGAATCTTTTCAAAATCAATATTTATTCCGTTTATTTTATATTGTATTGCCGCTTCGACTAGACTATTTGACAAATGCTCCCTACGAGATGTATAAGATAGTAGCTCATACATATCCACTTCAGGATTAAAGTCATCAACCAGAGCCCAGACCTCAAGTCCTAGAGCTTTTGCTTTGTCCACATAATCCTGGCTTGCCAATGAAGACATGGTACCTGATACATCATTAATGCTAAACCAGGTGGGTGATACAACATTTACTCCTTTAGTCTTACTAATCAATTCCTCCAGCTTTCCACCAGACTCCGTATTAAAGATTTGGTGAAATACTAGATTTATCTTATCCGGCCTAGTCTGTGCTGTATATATAGGCGGTGTAAAGGTACTTGAAATCTCCTTATAGTAGGATTCCTTCACATTCTTTTCTCTTACATATCCGATAATGCCATTCTTTGTCATGACCTTAGCAAAGCCTTTTCTAGGAGCTTCTTCCTTATTGACATACATAAGCTCATCACCAATAGGAAGCTGCACAAGAACAGGACTCTTAATATCAGCATCAAATCTTAACTGAGTTGCCTTTGTAACCTCAGTAAACAGATACTCTCCCCATCTATAATCTATAACCACACGATTTGGCTCTACATAAAAGCGGTATGCAAAATCTGAATATTTCTGGGCAAAATCTAAAGCAATATAAACCTTATCACCATATAGCCTCAATATGGGATATTCAGATACAGCCTCTGTCTTAATCATACTTTTTGTTATGGAATATTTATTATTAACAGCTTCAGCTTGAATAATCTCTGTGGGAGTAGTATAGGTTAAAATATTTTCATTCTGATCCCAATAAAATCTATGGTTAAATTCATTTATTACGGTATCATAATCAATATATATCTCTCCGTCTGCCATAATCCCGACTTTATCATATATCTCATCCTGAAGAATTATCATGACCTCGGTATCCTCTACCTGATAATATTCAGTCAGAAGCATTACCTCATCACTAGGTGTCATTTTTTTAATTACAGCAACCCCAACTCCTATGGCTAAGATTAAAATTGCGGCAGCTATTCCTATAATTGCAATTTTTATTTTTTTATCCATGCTTCCTCCAAATCCGACAATATCTACAGATAGTATAGCATTTATTTAGTCAAACGTCATTACTAAATTTCTTCTTAAACTGTGTTTATTATGGTAAACATAACGCCTTAAGAATCTAAGATGTCCTCTTCATCCTATTTATTCTTAAGGCGTTCTCCAGCATCACTTTATTTATTAAGATTCTTTCATTACCAACAGCAGTTACTAATCACAACCAATAAAGTATAGAGGGCTTTTAGGTCTGGTCATCGCTGTAGTAATGTATACCTTATAAGGCTGTACAGGCATTAAGAGGTGTTTTACCTTATATCGGATAAGAAGGTACATTTGTGATATGCTATACTTATCCAATACCTAATACAATACCTTTAAGTTTGATAACTACTCTCTGTTTTATTCAGAGAGCTTGTCATCAGAATATGCTATCAAATAATTTATAAGCATTTCTTGATAATAATGTTGGATCAGGTTCATATGGAATTCTAAAAAAATATCTGTCGGTATCAATAGACATTCTCTTTACAAGACCGTCCTTGGCATATGGTATCATATGTATCCAGTGTTTACTACCTTTCATATTCTCCATATCCTTTATAAAGGAAACCATCCTGCTCTGATTCCAGATAGCAATGTCTCCTATGATGATTTTATTACCGCACCGAATAAATTCATCCATAGCGTCTGTATAATTCGTACCGAAATCAAGTATATAACAATCATAATCATCTCCTAAAATCTCAGGAATACGGTTGAATGCCACCTGCGTAAAATAGGTGATTTTGTCAAGGCTAAAGGAGCTTTCATTCTCATAACTCCATTCATAGGCCTCCCTAAGCAGTGCAAAATC
>JAAYJU010000250.1 GCA_012522735.1 Clostridiales bacterium
CAATAGATAATTTGAATCCAAGCTTAAGGTGGTTTTACAAATCCGATTTAGATAAAGACCAATTTATTAAGAGAAGAATTATATATCGTTTTATACGCAAGGGAAAAAGCATTTTGAGAAAGAAAAGAAAGGAAATCTGAATGAATAAAATAGTCATTGATGATATAAGAGTTATTGAAAATCGTCTGGAGTGTACTTATTCGGTTAGCGGTGAATGGAAAAAATATTTTCTTACTCCGCACACTTTTATTGTCGAATACTCTAAAAGCATTGATACAGTGCCCCCTAGTGTGGCTGTCATTCCATTTCTTTGTAATATTTTACCTGTAGCATGGATATTAGATGGCCAAGTGATTTTAGAGAATGTAGATAAGGACTTCTATGATAGCATAGATAAATTTAAGCAGGGATTTATTGATATGTATCCGGCGTTATCCTTTAAAGGGAGAATTATACCCTCTAAGGTAACAGACAACAAGCATCATGATAATTCATATAAAACAGCAGCCTTTTTTTCTGGAGGGGTTGATTCCTTTAGTACATTAATCTCACATATTGATGAAACACCCATATTAATGACTTTGTGGGGAGCAGATATACCCTTTGAAGACCAAGCTGGTTGGAATTTGGTGGATAATTATATTGAGAGTATAGCAAATGATAAAAAGCTTGATTATGTATCAATTAAAACTCCCCTTCGAAGATTTTTAGACGAAGCAGGCTTAAGTGAATATGTAGTCAAAGAGACGGGTAATAACTGGTGGTATGGATTTCAGCATGGTGTTGGGGTTATCGGCCATGCAGCTCCATATGTATATCAATATAATGTAAAGACCATATACATAGCCTCATCCTTTACAGAAGAAGATAGGTCAACCTGTGCATCAGATCCCTCGATTGATAATAATGTAAGGTTTTGTGGCTCTAGGGTAATTCATGATGGCTTCGAGTATAGCCGTCAGGACAAGGTCAATCGCATAAGTGAATATGTAAGAAGAAGCGGAGCCCCTCTTAATTTAAGAGTTTGCTGGGAGTCGGAGGGAGGCTCGAATTGCTGTAACTGCGAAAAGTGTCATCTTACCATCTTATGTTTGTTAGCAGGCAAAAATGATCCACGTGAATATGGCTTTAGCTACAGGAATGATGAATTAGCCAATATGATGAAGGATTTTCGTATGGAGATACATTTTACTCATCCCTCTTGCAACATACTTTATCATATCATTCAAGAGGAGATGCATAAGAATTACAAGGTAAATGATGTTGATAAAAGCTTGAAATGGTATTACAAAATGGATATTGAGAAAGAATTATCTCCACAAAAAAGAATTATGTATCGTTTTATAAGGAAAGCCAAAAGAATTACCAGGAAATAAGAGCGGTAGATAAGATAAAGATAAGAATGAAAGGCAAGAAGAAGAGATAAGGAGCCAAAATATTGGAGAAAAAATCAAGAAAACAATATGTAACATTGAATATTTTGGCGGGCTCTGTAAGCCAAGTTATTTCAATGATATTACAGCTAATTGGGAGAACCATATTTATACATTCCTTGGGGATTGAATATCTTGGAATTAATGCAATGTTTTATAATATTCTTATGGTATTGTCCCTGGCCGATTTAGGATTTGGATCTGCCATTGTATATAGTATGTACAAGCCTTTAGCAGAAAATGATACAGATAGAGTGGTAGCGCTACTAACTTATTACAGAAAAATATATCATAGATTAGCCCTTGTTGTAGCGGTGGTTGGATTAGGAATGATTCCTCTGTTGCCATATGTGGTAAATCTGACTTCAGATATACCCTACCTACCGGTTTATTATTTACTCTATGTTGTAAATATAGTGATTTCCTACCTAATGTCCTACAAATATACAATCATAACAGCTGACCAAAAGGCTTATTTGATTACAGCCTATTCACTGATTGGCTCAATAATTCAGACGACAGTTCAGATAATAGCCTTGCTTGTATTTAAAAGCTTCATGATGTATTTACTTGTATTTATCCTTAGAACCTTTTTGGTTAATTGGTTTCAATCAAATAAAGCAAAAAAGCTATATC
>JAAYJU010000251.1 GCA_012522735.1 Clostridiales bacterium
GAGTATTTTGTCAGCTATTATGACTATTATCAACCGGAAGCATATGTTCCTTCAACAGATACCTATATCGAGAAGGATTCGGCTATAAACGAAGAGATAGATAAGCTAAGGCATTCAGCTACGGCGGCCTTGACAGAGCGTAATGATGTCATCGTTATTGCCTCTGTATCCTGTATATATGGTCTTGGTAGTCCCATAGATTATCAGAACATGGTCTTATCCCTTAGGCCAGGTATGGTAAGGGATAGGGATGAAGTTCTTAGAAAACTGATAGATATACAATATGATAGAAATGATATGGACTTTAAGAGGGGTACCTTTAGAGTTCGTGGTGATGTAGTGGAGATTTTTCCGGCCTCTTCAGCAGAGATAGCAATCAGAGTAGAGTTCTTTGGCGATGAAATAGATAGGATTCTTGAGATAGATGTGCTGACCGGAGAGATAAAGAATACCTTGGAGCACATGGCTATATTTCCTGCATCTCACTATGTGGTTGCACCGGATCAGCTGGAGATAGCTATACAGAATATCGAAGCTGAAGCTGAGGAAAGGGTCCGTTACTTTAAAAGTGAGGACAAGCTCTTGGAGGCACAGAGAATTTCCGAGAGGACTAATTTTGATATTGAGATGCTAAGAGAGACAGGCTTTTGCTCGGGAGTAGAGAACTATTCCAGGCATTTGACAGGACTTGAGCCCGGGGCACCGCCTCATACACTTATGGATTATTTTCAGGATGATTTCATGATAATTATCGATGAATCCCATATGACTATTCCTCAGATTAGGGGAATGTTCGCCGGAGACAGATCTAGGAAGCAGACCTTGGTCGATTATGGATTTCGTCTACCTTCGGCCTTAGATAACAGACCGCTTAATTTTGAGGAGTTCGAAAGTAAGATTAGCCAGATATTATTCGTATCTGCTACTCCCTCTGTATATGAGAGAGAACATGAGCTACTTCGGGTGGAGCAGGTAATTCGTCCGACCGGTTTACTTGATCCTGAGGTATCACTGCGTCCTGTGGAGGGGCAGATTGATGATTTACTTGGTGAGATCAGGAAGGAAGTAGATAAAAAGAGTAAGGTGCTTATTACTACACTTACCAAGCGAATGGCAGAGGATTTAACAAATTATCTTCGTGAAGTAGGTGTCCGTGTAAAATACCTACATTCAGATATAGATACATTAGAACGTTCAGAGATAATCAGGGACATGAGAATGGATTTGTTTGATGTTCTTGTGGGAATTAACCTGCTCAGGGAAGGACTTGATATTCCCGAGGTAGGATTAGTGGCGATACTGGATGCCGATAAGGAAGGCTTCCTTCGCTCGGAGACTTCTTTAGTACAGACAATCGGAAGGGCAGCCCGAAATGCAGATGGAAGAGTAATTATGTATGCAGAGCGTGAAACAGATTCGATACGCAGTGCCATAAGAGAGACTAATCGCAGAAGGCAGATACAGAATGAATATAATATTGCCAATGGAATAACTCCTACCAGTATTCAGAAGAAGGTACGAGACTTAATCAGTATATCTAAGAGAGTAGACCAAGACGTTCAGGAGATGGAGAAGGATTTAGAATCCATGACTAAGCAGGAATTAAATGAAGTAGTTAAGAAGATAACCAAGCAGATGCATACAGCCGCAGCAGAGCTGAACTTTGAGCTGGCAGCACAGCTTCGTGATAAGATGATAGAGGTTAAGAAACATCTTCTTGATTTTAATTAATTTTTGGATTAGAATATTGAGACCATTTGTATATTCATCTATATTATATGATCTATATATAAGTGGGATGAGTTTTTGATAGTGATTAATAAATTATATGATAATAGAACAGGTGGACTTATGTCAGAAAAGAAGAATTATATCAGAATTAGAGGTGCCAAGGAGAACAATCTGAGGAATATTAATATAGATATACCTAGGGATCAGTTTGTGGTTCTAACGGGCCTTTCAGGCTCGGGAAAGTCCTCGTTAGCCTTTGATACTATCTATGCGGAAGGACAGAGACGTTATATGGAATCTCTTTCTTCCTATGCAAGACAGTTTTTAGGGCAGATGGAAAAGCCCAATGTGGAGAGTATAGAGGGGCTTCCTCCTGCTATATCCATTGATCAGAAATCAACTAATCGTAATCCTAGGTCTACAGTAGGAACTGTAACTGAGGTTTATGATTATTTCAGATTGCTATATGC
>JAAYJU010000252.1 GCA_012522735.1 Clostridiales bacterium
ACGTGCCTTGAGTAGACAAAAAATATATCGTACCTCTCCAGTACCCCCTTGATGTCAGTATATCTTACATGAAGCGCAGGAGATATGGGGGGTTAATTAGCTTTATAGTAATACAAATCTTTCTCTATATATTCAGTATTTTGATTATTAGTATTCTCAGACGAATAAAATGAAATGTATCCATTTTTTCTCTTCAAGCAGTCATAATTTATCCTAATTAAAGAAGTTTCACTGCCAACGAAATTATTAGTGATATTTTGACACGTATTTTCCTTTACATTAATAAGAAAAACATTTTCATAGAAATCATCATTGGATTTTGAAGTAATAGTATCTCGAACAACATGTACAAAAATATTTTCATTATCACAATTTATATCAATACCTTTTCCAAGTTCTCCAATATTAACCGAAGCATATTCTTTTAGTTTTGGATTAAAATAAATAACAGTGGGATTTGTTAAATCGTTTTGCTTTTCCCAATTAATCCATGTAAAATAATTATCGTTAGCTGCTAAAAATTCTATATATTCATAATCTGTTTTAATTATAGTTCTTGAAGAATTTGTTTCTCTTATAATGTCAATTTTTTTACTGTCATTAATAATTGGTCTACTGTAATCATTTTTTGTGAAATTGCCATAAGAACCATATAAATAAGCTCTATCATCAGCGATTTTTATTGTTTTATCAATTGTATCATAATATTTTAATGTAAATGCTCTGCTTTCATACTTATCCTTTGGAATCTCCAACCATTCAAACAAATCGCCACATTGTTTGAAGCCGGTTGTTATCATCTCACTAGTATTTTTAATACTATACAATACGGATTCTTTTTTACTGTTTAGGTTTAAAGATGATAATCTCCATCCGGATATCCATTTATTTTCATCTTCAAGTTCATGAGCGGATATGTAAAGTTCATTATTATGATAGAATACTTTTATATTTTGCAGTAACGATTTAAATTCATATATGTCTTTTAAAGATAAATCAACAAGATTATACTCAAATACATGAACTGTATGGCTATAATCATGATATATATCATAGTTTACTACGAAATATACTTTATCATCATTTATTACATAATCGACAACTTGACCTTTTGGATATTTTATAAATTTACTTTCATGGGTCTGTTTTGGATAATTATCCTCTGAAACGCACGAATTTTCTATCTTAGGGAACTTAGGCATTGGCTTTTTCTCGAAAACTTCCGCATTATTATCTGTAAATATGTCACTAATTTTTATATTGTTTTCAGTATATTCACACAAATCATATGTGTTTTCAATTTTAGAACAACTAGCCATAAATATCAAAGTAAGTAATATACATGCACTTATTACATTTTTAATATGCATTATCTCTAATCCTTTCATACTGTTTATATGGCGTAAATCCTTCCTTTCATCTAATATTTTTAATTCGACATTGTACTGAATTTATACGGGAATACAATAGGAGTTCGCTGCGGTTGTCTTTTGCTGTTATTTATAACACCTCCCCAAGTAAATATTTGCCCGGATGTATCCACCACATATGCAGTTAGGTCACCTGATACTACCACAGATATTTTACCCGGTAAATCAACTACAGTTGGAATAGATAATATTTCCTCACCACTTATGCGCAGAACATCATAGCCCCACGTAAGAATTTTTCCTTCATCTGTCAGTACAAGTACCATACCAAACATTGGTGATACAGAAATATCTGCTATATTATCACAGTATGGAACAACCTCAGGTTCGGAATATCGAACTTTATTTGGAAGGCCAAGGTGTGAATCTGTATTATCTCCCCATGCATATAATGTTCCACTCTGACCGAGCACGTAACAACCGCTGTATGTAGTTGCTATCTCAATAGCCTCTTCAGGTAAATCAATTTTGACAAATGGTGAAATGGGATCTTGAGCCTGTTCTTTAGTTCTTAATGGATCACCATATTGGTAAACACACCCATTACGATCAAGCAATAAAGTATGAGTAATATGCGATGATATCAATTGTACATCAAAGGGGAGAGCGATTTTTACAGGTAATTTATATTGAGTTGTGTTCTGGGTCAAGAGGCTTCCAAACTGATTGTCACCCCATGTATACCAATCACCATTTACTAAATGTGCAATAGTGGCATTCGGGCCTGAATAAAACCGAGCCACTGGTCCAGGCAGTTTAACCTTCTCAGGTTCCCACATATTTACAGAGTGTCCAAGCCCAAGCAAATAGTTTTGATTATTTCCGCAGGTATAGATATCTCCATCTTCTGTGAGAATAGTCGTAACTCCATATACTGTATTGATTTGGTTACAGTTTTGCATAAAGAAAGCCATGCGTGAAGGCTCGTTTATATTATTAACACTATTATTGCCAAGACAGCCATTCCAAGAAGTCCCCCAAACATAAGCTCTCTTTTTGTAGTCAATTGCTGTACTCATTGAGTATCCCGAATTAATCTGCACAAAAGATTGCAGTTTTTCATTTTCTATATAGTTAGTTATATATAAGCTTTTAATAGTAGAGTTTTTTACATCTAAAACACCAAATGTCTGCGCCGTATTATCTCCCGTTACAACAGTTGTATTGCTAGCGGTTAAAAAAACACTATTATTGTTTCCAGCAGATAAAGCAATAACCTTTTCGCCAAGCAGAAGTTTGGTTGGAGGCTCTGAATCAGATATTGGCAAGCCTAATTGTCCATATTTATTATTACCCCATACATATACATTCCCACTTTTGCTTAAAGCCAATACATGGTCATGACCAGCCGAAACTCTCTCTATTTCTTCAGGAAGTGAAACTTCTGTAAAACAATCAATGTATACTGGACCATCTGGTAAGATTTGTCCATATTTGTTGTTGCCACGACCAAGTACAGTACCATCCTCGGTAAGTAATAAGTCAAAGAAAAATCCACTGTCTGCATCTACAATTTTCCCTGGTTTCTCTAATAATATTTTTGTTGGAATTCCTATGTTCATAGTTTGGCTGTTTTCAGCAGCGGGGAAATTAAAATCACCCCACTCAAGAACAGAACCATCTTTTGTAATAGCTATAGTTGATAAATATCCATTAGATACTTTTATTAATGAAATATCACTGATAGAATTTACAACCACGGGATCATTTAAAGAAGCATCTATAATGTCAGCGCTCAATCCAAGCTGATTATGCTCATTGTTACCCCATGTATAGAGCTTGCCTGATTCTGATATCGCTGAAATATGATGTTCTCCCACTGACGCATATATAACTTTATCAGTTATTGGCTGTTTCACTGACGATGTTAAATCATTGCTGATAA